>JAYEGJ010000102.1:0-8442 GCA_034658975.1 Actinomycetota bacterium | reverse complement strand
CGGGGGAAGGTCGCCCTGATCCAGTAGAAGATGAAGACGATCACGTATGTCTTCGCCAGGAAGTAGATGGTCGGCAGAAGACCCGAGACGAAACCGGGGAGAACGTCGTCGAAGGTCGGCCCGGTCCACCCACCGAGGAAAAGGGTGGCTGCGATCGCCGACATCGTGAAGATATTGATGTACTCGGCGAGGAAGAACATGGCGAACCGCATGCCCGAGTACTCGGTGTGGAACCCACCGACGATTTCCTGTTCGGCTTCGACCAGGTCGAAAGGAGATCTGTTGGTCTCGGCAATGATCGCCACCAGGAAGATCACAAAGGCGGCTGCCTGGGGGAAGATGTTCCACCGGGGAACCCACCCGAGAAGCGGTGACAGATCGCCCCATGTGCCTGACTGCCGTTCGACGATCTCAGCCAAGGACAGAGTTCCCGTGTCGCCTTGGGTAGCGCTGAACACGACGACGGACACCATCGCCAGCCCCATCGCAGCCTCATAGGAGATGGCCTGGGCCGTGGCCCTCACACCACCGAGGAGGGGATACTTCGAGCCGCTCGACCAACCAGCGAGAACAACGGCGTAGACCGCCATCGAGGACATGGCCAGGATGAACAGGAGTCCGATGTTCAGATCGGCCCCCTGGAGGGAGACCTCATATTCCCCGATCATGAAGGGTCGACCCCACGGGACCATCATGAAGATGAGGAAGGCGGGGATCGCGGCGAGGAATGGTGCCAGCAGATACATGCCGACCTCTGCCTTGCGCGGTATCACCGATTCCTTGAAGAAGAGCTTGAGGCCGTCCGCGACCGTTTGCAGTATCCCCCACGGGCCTGCTCGGTTTGGCCCGATACGGCTCTGCATGTCGGCCAGGATCTTCCGCTCGGCCCAGACGTTGATCACCGTCACGACGAGAAGGAGGACGAAGGTCAGGATGACCCTGGCCACGATGATGCCGAATTCGGGCCAACTCATTGGCTCACCGCCGACACGCGAACAACCGGGTCTGTGCCCAGAGGGGCAGCGCCGGGTTGGTTGAAAGGCACGTAGATCACGCCTTGGGGCGTGGATGCGTCGAGAACCGCTCTGAACTCGCCTTCGCAGTTCTTGGTGACGACTCGTACCGGACTGCCATCGGTGACTCCGAGACTCGGGGCGTCTGCCGGATTGATGTGGGCTACCGGTCCAGGTGCGAGCGGTGCCAACGAGGCGCAGTGGCGAACGCGCACCCCGTCGTCGTACATGGTCCGGGCCACATGGAGTGTCAGCTCGGCGCCCGGTGCCTTGGGGCCCTCGCTCGGTACCGGGATGTGATTGAGCGGCTGCTCACCCGAGAGCGGAACAACCGCTCCGTCCCGTTCGTCCCAATCGAGTAGGTCCCATGAGATGCCGTCGTAGGCCGGGGCCGTCTGGGCGATCTCCTTGCTGATCGCCTCCGCCGAAGGCAGGCCGATCGGACGGCCCATACGCATCGCGATGTCTTCGAGGATCGCCCAATCGGGGCGGGCTTGGCCAGGAGCGGGCGAGAGGTGGTTGACCTTCTGAACGCGCCCTTCGACATTGGTGACCGTTCCCTCCTTCTCGGCAAAACCGGCAGCCGGAAGGATCACGTCGGCGTTGCGATTGGAATCGTTCAGGAACAGATCGATCGCAATCGCGTATTCCGCACCTTCGAGGGCCTCGGCAGCGCTAGTGTCCCGGGCCGGATCTGAGCCCACGAGCAGAAGCGCCCTGATATCGCCGGCGGCCGCTCCTTCGAGTATCCGTCTGGTATCGCGACCCGGGGTGGTCGGGAACTCTCCCCAGGACTCGGACAGTGCGGAGCAGCCAATCGTGTCGAGGTTGACACGCCCGGGAAGAAGGTCAGGAGCCAGACCCATGTCGAGCGCCCCATAGGTATTGGCGCGGCTGTTCAGCGGCAGAAGCTTGGAGTGGGTCGCCTTCTGACGAACGAAGGCTGCGACCGATTCGGCAAGGGCAGGCCCGTCGCCATGACTGGCGATTCCGACCAGGGCCACGACCTTGTCCGCGGAGAGAGCGTGGGCGACGTCGGGATGGTCGCCATCGGCGATCTGGTCGAGGAGGGCAAAGCCTCCGCCCGGCCGATAAATGAGTTTGTGGGCCGCCCGATCGTCGAGTCCGGTGGCCCGGGGATGAACGACCACGAGGGCCACGCCAAGCTCCTGAGCGGCGCGCCGAACTCGCAAATAGAGGGTCGGGTGCTCCTCCTTGAGATCGGGACCCCAGATCAGGATCGTGTCGGCCGTGTCGAGATCGGCGATCACCGCTCGATCGACCGAGGCGCCGAGGAAGTGCGACGAGAGGCTGTCGTCGACGCGAGCGTCGACGTTGTTGGTGCCGAGGGCGACCCTGGCGAACTTCGAGAGGGCATAGGCGTCCTCGTTGGTTCCCTGGGCCCCGCCGATGACAGCGAGGGCCTCTCCACCGTCTTCCTCCCTGATGAGGTCGAGTCGGTTGGCAACGGTGTCGATGGCTTCGCTCCACTGGACCTCGACCAGCTCGCCACCGCGGCGAATCAGCGGTGAGGTCAGGCGATCTTCCGAACGGAGGTATTCGAAGCCAAAGCGGGCCTTGTCCGAGAGCCAGCCGTGGTTGGTGGCGTCGTTGTCTACCCCGTTGTATCGGAGAATCTCGTTCTGCGAGGCGTGGATCTCGATCCGGGGGTGCGCCGTGTCCTGAAGCGAGGAGCTCTCCACCTTCTGGAGATCCCACGGCCGGGCGCGGAATCGGTAGGCCTTGGCCGTCAGTGCACCCACGGGACAGATCTGAACGGTATTGCCCGAGAAGTATGAGGAGAACGGCAGGTCCGGAAACGTGCTGATCTCGGTGGCATTGCCACGATCCTTGAATTCGATGAGCGGATCACCGGAGATCTCGTCGGAGAAGCGAGTGCAACGAGCGCAGAGAATGCAGCGTTCCCGGTCGAGAAGAACCAGATCCGAGATCGGCAGCGGCTTCTCGTAGGACCGCTTGATCTCGACGAATCTGCTCTCACCGGGCCCGTAGGCAAGGGCCTGATCCTGGAGAGGACACTCCCCGCCCTTGTCGCACACGGGGCAGTCGAGCGGGTGATTGGCGAGGAGGAACTCGAGGATCGCCTCCTGGGCCTTCTTGACGTCTGCGGTCTCGGTGTCGACGACCATTCCCTCCGCCACAGGATTGGTACAGGATGTGACCATCATCGGACCACGGGGCGTGTCGATCTCGACCAGGCACATCCGGCACATCCCCACCGGGTTCATCCGCTCGTGCCAGCAGAATCGGGGTATGTATGCCCCTCCGTCCTGGGCGGCCTTGATGATCAACTCGCCCTCGGGGACGAGGTGCTCGACCCCATTGATGGTGACGGCGACCTTGTCGTGAGGAGCGGTCATTCCTCTTCACCCATCTCTCCCCCCAAGGTCGCTCCGCTCCTGGGGGAAGAAACGGGGCACCCGCCATGGCTGATATGGGCTTCGACCTCATCGCGGAAGTAGTCCTTGAGAGCCATGATCGGGGACACCGCCGAGGGACCGAGAGGACAAATCGTGGTCATCTTCGGCGGCCAGCTCAGACCGATGCTGATTCCGTCGGAGACGTCTATCGCCAGGTCCAGATCGACGGCGCGGCCCTGACCATCCTCGATCCGGCGAAGGATCATCTCCAGCCAGGTGGTTCCCTCGCGACAGGGGGTGCACTGTCCGCACGATTCATGGGCAAAAAAGCGCACCAGGCGCTCCGCCGCCCTGACCATGCAGGTGTCCTCGTCCATGACGATCACGGCACCGGAGCCAAGCATCGAACCGGCAGCGGCCGTGGCGTCCTTGGTGATCTCGAGGTCGAGGTGCTCAGACGGTACGAACCAAGGTGCGGATGCCCCGCCGGGGATCCAGGCCTTCATCTCTTTCCCGTCCTTGATGCCTCCACCGATGTCGTAGATCAGCTCACGCCAGGTGATTCCGTGGGGCAGCTCATAGTTACCGGGACGGTTCACGTGCCCCGACAGCGACATCATGAAGGTTCCGGTGTCGGGAGCGTCGAAGAGCCCTGCGTAGTCCGCCGAGCCCATCGACAGAATGTGAGGCACGTTCGAGATCGTCTCGACGTTGTTGACGATCGTCGGCTTCATGTAGAGACCCTTGGCCGCCGGGAAATAGGGCGGTTTGAGACGTGGCTCGCCTCGCTTGCCTTCGAGAGAGTTGATCAGGGCGGTCTCTTCGCCGCATATGTAGGCGCCTCCACCGAGGTGCACGGTCAGGTCCAGGTCGTAGTCGGAACCGAAGATTCCCTTGCCGAGATAGCCCTTCGAATAGGCCTCGTCGACAGCCGTCTGCACTCGTCGGGCCGGCTTGGGATACTCGCCGCGGATGTAGACAAAGGCGTGGTGAACCTCGTTAGCAATGGAAGTGATGATCATCCCGTCGATCATCTGGTGAGGATCTCTTTCGAGAAGCTGGCGGTCCTTGAAGGTGCCCGGCTCTGACTCGTCGCCATTCACCACCAGGTAGGAGGGCCTGTCGGGCGCGAGGAAGCTCCACTTCAGACCGGCCGAGAACGCAGCGCCACCGCGACCGAGCAGACCGGATGCCTTGACCTCTTCGACCAGCTCTTCGCGGGTCATCCCGAGGGCCCTTTTGGCCTGGGCATACCCGCCCGTCGACTCATAGCGGGCGATGGTGTGTGAATCGCCCGGATGGTCCATCATCCGCCGGGTTATGACGAGAGCCGTGGTCACGCGTCCCCCTCGCGTGCCACGGTTCCGAGTGGCTGGAAGGCCGGATACGGACCGAGGGCACCGGATTCCTCGCGGATGGCCCAGTCAAAGCTCTTCTTGTCCCCGAACAACTCTTGCATTTCGTCGGTGTTGACCACCTCGGGCCGGGCCGAAGTCAGCCAGCGCACCAACTCACGCGCCTTCTCCGAAGTCACCCCTTCGATGAGCTCGTAGTTGACCTGGACCGCGGGGGCGCCACCACAGGCACCGATGCATTCGACGTGCTCGACGGAAAGGACGCCGTCCTCATCGGTCTCACCATGGGGAACACCCGACTCGTCCTCGATGGCATGAAGCACATCGTCGCCGCCCAGGAGCATGCATGAGATGGAGGTGCAGGCCGAGACGAGGTATTGACCCGTCCGCTCCCGTTTGAACATGGTGTAGAAGCTGGCAACCGACTGGACCTGAGCCGGGAGGATGCCGGTCCATTCCGCTACTTCTTCCATTCCCTCGGTGGTGAGGTACCCGTCTTGGGACATGGCCAGATAGAGGAGAGGCATGACGGCCGACCTTCTCTCGGGGTACCTCGACACGATCTCGCTCGCTCGCTCTCGGGTTGCCTCCGACCAGTGGCTCATCGGTCGACGTCTCCCATGATGGCGTCCATCGATGCGACCGTGGCGACGGTGTCGGCCATCAGACTGTCTGCCATGGTGATGGGAAGAGCCTGAATGTTGTAGAAGGAAGGCGCCCGTGTGTGCATTCGGTAGGGGTTGGCTCCACCGTCGGACACGAGATAGCAGCCGAGTTCGCCGCGCGGTGATTCCACGGCAATGTAGGTTTCGCCGGCAGGGACTTTGAACCCTTCGGTGAACAGTTTGAAGTGGTGGATCAGGGCTTCCATGGACTCGTCGATGCGAGCGCGAGGCGGCGGCGTGACCTTCCGGTCGTCGACCCTGTAGTCCCCCTTCGGCATGGCGTCCATGACCTGTGCGACGATCTTCAGCGACTCGTGAATCTCGTCGACCTTGATTCGGTAGCGGTCGTAGACGTCCCCGTTCTCCCCTACCGCCACATCGAATTCATACTGCTCGATTCCCGAATAGGGGAAGGCCTTCCTCAGATCCCAGTCGACGCCGGTAGATCGAAGTGCGGGACCGGTGATGCTGTAAGCCAGAGCCTCTTCGCTGGTTATGACACCGACACCCTTGGTGCGAGATAACCAGATCGGGTTCTCAGCCAAGAGGTCGTCGTACTGGTCGATACGTCTGGGAAGCTCATCGAGAATGCCGGCGACATCATCTCTCCAACCAGGCGGGAGGTCGACCGCCACGCCGCCGGGCCTTATGTAGTTGTGATTCATGCGGAGCCCGGTCGTCTTCTCGAAGAAGTCGAGGATCGACTCGCGCTCGCGGAAGCCGTAAATCATCATCGAAACGGCGCCTATGTCCATTCCGTTGGTCGCCAATGCGACCAGGTGTGACGCGACCCGGTTCAATTCGGTCATCAGCACGCGTATCGCCGACGCCCGTGGCGGCACGTCGATGTCGAGAAGACGTTCGACTGCGAGCGAATAGGCCAGCTCACCGTGGAGCGGAGCGAGGTAGTCCATGCGAGTGACGTTGGTCGGGCCCTGGCCAAAGGTGAGTTGCTCGGCCGTCTTCTCCATGCCGGTGTGCAGATAGCCGATGATCGGCTTGCTTCGGCGAATGATCTCGCCTTCGAGCTCGAGTTGGAGGCGGAGCACACCGTGTGTCGATGGGTGCTGCGGACCCATGTTGACGATCATCCTCTCGTCCTCATCGGTCTCGTCATCGAACACGTAGTCGTCCTCGATCACCCGGCCCAGTTGGGTGTCGAGACGCTGGGGAGGTTCGGTCTCGCTGATCTCCTGGGCACCCTCGTCGGTGGGTTGGAACTGGGGCTCCTCTGTGCCTGCGACCCAGACATCGAACGTTTCGGATTCCCGGAGTGTCTTCTCGTCACTCACTTCAATCGACCTTGTTCGAGGATTTGAATTGCACGGGAACGGAGCCGACGCCGAAGTCCTTGCGGAGGGGGTGGCCCTCCCAGTCGTCAGGCATGAGGATTCGGGTCAGATCGGGATGACCCTCGAAGACGATGCCGAACATGTCGTAGACCTCACGCTCGGCAAATCCCGCACCGGGCCACAGCGGGGTGATCGACGGGATGGTCGGGTCTTCGCGGCCAACCGATGTGATCATTCTCAGCCTCACACCTTCAGACATCGACAAGACGTTGACTACGACCTGGAAACGCTCGTGGCGCTGTCTCATCCAGTCGACTGCGGTCACATCGGAAAGCATCTCGAAGCCTTCCGCCTTGGCCGCCTCGGCAAACGCAAGCCAGGTGTCGGGAGGAACGCGGGCTACCGACTGGCCGTGGGAGTCTTCCCAAACAACGTTCTCGAAGCCGGCGGCGAGATTCTCGAGCATTGGATTCAATGCGCTATCTCCCCGGACATGATCTTGTCGTGAAGGCTGAGGATCCCGTGCATGAGGCTTTGCGGGCCGGGTGGGCATCCGGGGACGTAGACATCGACCGGAACGACCTGGTCGACGCCTTGAACCAGGGCGTAGTTGTTGAACATTCCCCCGGTCGAGGCGCAGGCTCCCATCGAGATGACCCACTTGGGGTCCGGCATCTGGTCATAGACCTGACGCAAGACGGGGGCCATCTTCTGGCTGACCCGACCGGCCACGATCATCAGATCGGCCTGGCGTGGCGAGGCCCGGAACACCTCCATCCCGAACCGGGCAAGGTCGTAGTGAGCGGCACCGCTGGCCATCATCTCGATGGCGCAGCAGGCCAAACCGAAAGTTGCCGGGAACATCGACCTGGTGCGGGCCCAGTTGGCCGCCTTGTCGATCGTGGTCATCAGCAGGTTGCCGGGAGGGGTGAGAGCCATATGCGCTAAGCGGCGTCCTGAGCCTGGTCCGGGATGTAGCGGGCGCGTCGTTTGACGTTCCAATCGAGGGCGCCACGCTTCCACACGTACATCAAGGTCTCGGCAACGAAGAAGGTGAAGATCAAGATCGCCGCAACGCCGTACCAGCCGAGAGACGTCCAGATGGAGCCCCAGGCGAAAAGAAAGATGATCTCGACGTCAAAGATCACGAAAAGCATGGCGACGAGATAGAACTTGACGGGGAAGCGCTGGACCGGCTCGACCTCGGGAACGATGCCGCACTCATAGGGATCGAGTTTCTCCGGAGTGGGCCGACTGGGGCTGATGATCTTGGATAGCGTCAACGAGACCGTCACGAAAGCGCCGGCCAAGAACAGCATGAGGCCGATGGGTAGGTAGTCGACCAGGGTCACGATTTTTGAGCTTAGGACGGCCCGGGCTTGTGACGTAATTCGCAAACGTGGGAAATCTCAGCCACCTGTTGGTCATCGGCCCGACCGTCGGCGAGCTCGGCAACCTGTTGTGATCCGAATGCCGAACGACTTCCCCATCAACGCCACACGAGCCCAGTTCCCGGCACTCGCCCGCACCGAGGGAACGCGCGTGGCGGCGTATCTCGACGGTCCGGGTGGCACTCAGCGTGACCGTTCTGGGTAGGTTTTTCCACGCCAGGCGTGGAAAAACCTACCCAGAAGAGTGGATAGACGCGACCAGAACGTCGGCAAGGCCGGCGATGTCCTCGACCACCAGCTCGGGCGGAGGCGAAGGCAGACTCCAGGCAACGCCAGGCCGTTTCA
>JAYEGJ010000101.1:0-1703 GCA_034658975.1 Actinomycetota bacterium | reverse complement strand
TTTCTGTCGGGGGGCCTTTTCCGGCTTCTCCTTGGCCGCTTTCTCCCGTTTCTGTCGGGGGGCCTTCTCTGGCCTCTCCTTGTTGGTCTTCTTACGGGCCTTCGATCTCTTGGATTTCTTCCCGTTCAACTCTGATTTGAAACCGTCGACATCGGTCAACTCCAGCAGAATCTGCTCACCCTCGGCCGACATCCGATATCCGGCCGGAATAGGTTCCAGATGGATCTCATCGAGTGCCCAGTCCCCGATCGGCGCATCCCCGGCCTCGATGATGATCCGCCCACCCTCGAGACGCACGGTCGCAGGCAATCCCTTGCGGTCGCCCATCGTTTTCAGAGACGCGTCAAAATTCCCCATTCGGACAGTATCGGCCACGGGAGGCCCTACTTGCGAGGTTCTTAGCCGGTTTCGACGGCTGCGACGGCCACGAACAGGAGCAGAAGAATCCCGATGATGAGCCCCAAACCGAGGAAGACGGTACCGACTATGCCCAAGACCTTCCCGGCCTGGGCCGAGCCCCGGTTGGCGGGATCCCGCCTTCCGGAGTCGATTCCCTCCAACTCGTTCTTGCCCATCACCCATGCGAATGGGCCCAGAATGCCGCAGATGACGATTCCAAGGATCCCCAAGACGAGGGCGGTAGTCGCCTGACTCGCTTCTGGATACTGGCTGGGGTCGGTGGGAAACTGGGGCGTCGACATCTTCTGAGTATCGCACATTTCCCCAACTCGAACCTGTCGGTAGCCTGATGGGCGATGTCCAAGCCCCGCTATCTCGATTTCGACAGTGATTCTTGGGCGAAGCTGCGAGCCAATACGCCTCAGACGCTGACCGAGGACGATGTCGACAAGCTTCGAGGCATCGAGGTCAACCTCGATATCGACATGGTGGAACACACCTTCCTGCCGCTGTCGAGGCTGCTCAATCTTCACGTCCAGGGCAGTCATCAGCTTGCGACCGTCACCGACACGTTTCTCGGTACTCCTCCGCGACCCGTTCCATTCATTGTCGGAATCGCGGGGTCGGTGGCGGTGGGAAAATCAACCATCAGTCGTGTGATGCAGGCTCTTCTTGCGCGCTGGCCCCAGCACCCGAAGGTGGAGCTGATCACAACGGACGGTTTCTTGTATCCGAATGCCGTGCTCGAAAGGAGGGGGCTCATGGAGCGCAAGGGGTTCCCGGAGAGCTATGACCGCAAAGCGCTCCTCGATTTCGTGTCCCAAGCGAAGGGCGGCGATGGGGTTCTCGAGGTGCCCGTCTACTCCCACATCCGTTACGACATCGTCGAAGGTGAGAAGCGGGTGATCAGTCGGCCCGACATACTCATCATCGAAGGCCTCAACGTTCTCCAGGCCGGCGATACGGGAGCCTTTGTTTCCGACTACTTCGATTTCTCGATCTTTGTCGATGCCGATGTTGCTGACATCAAGGAGTGGTACGTCGAGCGTTTCCTCACGCTGAAAAAGACGGCCTTCGCCCAACCTGACGCCTTCTTCAAGCGGTACTCGGATCTCTCAGATGAGGAGGCATCCAACGTCGCTGGTGCGATCTGGAACACCATCAATGAGGTGAACCTCAACGAGAACATCCTCCCGACTCGCGAGCGGGCAACACTGATTCTCCAGAAGGAACTGGACCACACGGTCAGCCGGGTGCGTCTCCGCCGCTGAACACCCCCTCCGTCGCCCGTCTCTCCCCCCAGG
>JAYEGJ010000100.1:0-8709 GCA_034658975.1 Actinomycetota bacterium | reverse complement strand
AGTTGATAAAAGATTTGAATCAATACAATCAAATATGGATAAAAGATTTGAGCAAGTTGATAAAAGATTTGATTTTATGCAAAATATATTGTATGCACTTATCGCAAAGGATCTCGTATCGTCCGGAACGTCGGTCCAACTCAACTGGGGATTGACATTTCCGGCGAAGGTGACCTTCGCTTCAGGATGGGCCTCGGCAAACGCGTACCGGGCCGGAATCACACCACCATCTTCGAAGCTTGTCGTTGCTAGCTGCATGAGTTCGACGATACCCGAGGTACGATCAGCAGACTCCAAGAATGACCGCCAACTCCTCGACGGCGCCGGCGTCGATGGGATCGAGAACCACCTGGATGTGGCTGATGCCGACCTCTTCGAACTCCGCGATCCGCTCCGGAATCTCGCCCCCGGTTATCGGACCCGCCTTGGGACGGTCCTCCGAGCCGGCGACCCTTCCCTGGCCACGTCCGAGCTGGACATATACCGCGGCCGTCTTCTCGATCTCGGCGGCGTCTCGTCCAACCTCTTCGCAAGCGGCCTCGAGTTCGGCGATCAGGGGCGGGAGGCCGGCTGCCCGGTTCCCGAACCAGACGTGCCAGGTGTTCCACATGTCAACATGAGACGCAGCGATGCGCAGCATTCGCGGACCGTTCGAGCCGATCATCAGCTTCATGTCGGCCCGGGCCCTGGGGAGCATCTCCATCCCTCGGTGGGTGTAGAACTCCCCTTCGAACTCGATGGAGCCCGTGCGGATCAGGGTCCTGATGATGGTCAAGGCTTCCTCGAACCTGGCCACCCGTCGATCGAAGGCAAACCCAAAGGCGTCGTACTCAGCCTCATTCCATCCGGCGCCCAGCCCGAGGATGAGCCGGCCACCGCTGATCTCGTCAACCGTCGCAGCCTTCTTGGCGAGCATCGCCGGGGAGTGAAATGAGGTAGCAGCCACCAGGGGGCCCAACTC
This sequence comes from Actinomycetota bacterium, assembly GCA_034658975.1. Classification (GTDB taxonomy): domain Bacteria; phylum Actinomycetota; class Acidimicrobiia; order Spongiisociales; family ZC4RG35; genus SZUA-217. Next base: position 7,748 of record JAYEGJ010000100.1, on the reverse strand, counting down.
GACACGCTCGGTGGCCTCGGCCAGGGCGGCGAGCATCGACCACGCTTCCCATGGCCCGCGGGTGCCGGTCACATCGTCGCGGAACAGCAGGTGATCACCCACCCAGACCGAATCGAAGCCACACTTCTCTGCTGTGAGAGCGACCTCGCGGACTTCGGGCCAACCCACCGGACGCTCAACCTCGGGGAGCTGTATCCCAATTTTCATGGCGGCATCGTAGATAGTGCCCCGAGGTCAGTCGCCGACCTCGTCGTCGGTTGGGAGCGCGGACTTATCGAAATTGCTTACCACGTTCCACATCATCCAACCCACGCCGCGGTCCTCGGCCGCCTGGATTGCCTCGCGTATTTGGGCGTTGGTCCACCAGAACGACTGGAGCCAGGGTCGCAGTGCCGTCCCCGGGCTCAACCTGGGCAGCGCAGCTTCGATGGCGTTGGCGGTGACCTCATATGGATAGTCATTCGGGTCTGCGTATCCGAGCCAACCGAGCGAATAGTGGCTGGGATAGACCATCGGGCTGATTGCGTCGAGTTGCTCTGATAGCTCCTCCGGCCTCTGGCCCAGGCCCTGGTCATCCGGGGTCGACACCACGATCCCGAATATGTCGGCGCTGACGGCACAACCCATCGGCTCCAACTGCTCGCGTGCTTCGGCGAGGAATCCGCTGATCGCGCCGACTCTCTCGGACTGGGTCAGGTCGAGCTGTCCGCTTGCCCGGGCCGTCTTGCCCGACGGGAATCTCACGTAGTCATACTGGATCTCGTCGAATCCAAGCGAGCAAGCCTCTACACCCAGAGCGATGTTGTAATCCCGCGCAGCCTGCGATCTGGGATCGACCCATGGGCCGGCAAACTTCTCCTCCGGGCGTGCATTTGCCCGATGTCGGTCCTCGAAAGTCACGATGCGGGTGATCGTGTAGAGACCCGCGTAGTGGGCTTGAGCCACCCTCGACGCGGCGTCGTAGGTCACGTCGACCGCGCCGATGTCGTGCGCCTCGGAGACAGAAGTGTCGTAGAGCACCGTCCCGCCCTCCTGCTTGGTGTCGAAGACAAAGGCGTTCACCGCCGTGTCCGCTGCCAACTCCAGAAGGTCGGTGAAGGCTTCATCGCTCCCCGCCGCGGAGCCGGCAATGTGCAGGCCGCGGATGGTTCGCCGTGACATCTCGATCGTCGATACGACGTCGGTTCCATCCCAACTGACCTCCACGCCGACCCAGCCGGGCTTGGACACACTGATCAGGCCTCCCCCAACAGATTCGAGCACGAAGGTCCCATCGCTCCCGCCCACAGTCGAGACGTCGCCAATCTGAACCACGACACCCCTGACCGGCACTCCTTCATCCGAAACGACGACTCCGTCGAACCTGGCCGGCGGAGTCGTGGTGGTAGTCGTTGTCGGAACCGAAGTCGTCGACGCCGAAGTGGTCGACACGGCCGGGACTGTCGTGGAGGCAGGACTCCCGGGCGTCGTGAACGGATCGCCAACCTCGAGGGCCGAACAACCCATCACAACCAACACCAGCCCGGAGGCGATGACTAGACGGATCATGCTGTCACTGTATGTCTCAGCGGAGACGAATGACCATGACGCTGATGGTCACGATCAACAGGAGGGTGTCGATCGTGCCGAAGCGGGCGATCTTGCCCACTGCCGCTTTGAGCCTTGCCTCGTCTCCCGACTCCACGGCAGTAGCGGCCTCCTCGGACCCCGGTTCGAAGACGAAGATCCCGAGCAGGGCGCCCACAACGATCATCCCGATTCCGATCACCACGAAGACATTCTCGAAGCTGATCGAATCGTCCAACAGAACCATCCAGATACCTGTGGCGAGCAGCACCGTCGACACGGGCATGTAGAACTTCTTGCTCAGCTCCCCCGCCACACGAAACCAGCCGGCGGCGGCTTCGACGCCTTGCTTGGCAGCCATCGACGGCACGACGGCCTGAAGAAGATTGGCACCGAGCCAGGAACCGGCACCGGCGATATGGATGACCAATAGGACATCACGTAGTTCCAAGGGGGCACCTCCAGTTCGGGCGGCAGCAAGCTACTGCCAGATGGGAGTAATGGGGTGGCACATTTACGATCCAATCCGTGAGCGAGTCCACTCAACCGGCGGGGTGCCGCGACGCAGCGATGGCCACCGCCCTCCTGCTCGGGCTGGCGATCGTCTTCATGATCGTCGGCTTGAGCCTTTCGAACCAGGAAACCTGTGCGGGAGGCTGCCAGACAATGGCGTTGACTCTCCTCTATGCGGGCGGACCGATATCGGCGATGTTCGGGGTGCTCTTCGGGGGTGTGACCGTCGCATGGCCCTTGGAGATAACACTCTGGGTGGTCCTCGGCTTTGCCTCCGCTAGATTCGCCGAACGGCATGACCGTGGTGTCCTCGGCGTGGCCATCGCCCTGGTTCTCATCGCTCTGGCCTACGGACTAGTCCTTTCGCAGTTCGTCGAAATAGCCGTGTGAAAACCACCCCCTTCACTTACCTTGAGCGTTCAATGCAAAACGTGATCACTCTCCGCCATCTGGCATTCGGGCTGGCCGCCCTTCTCATCACCGCGGCCTCGTTCTCCGCCTCCGCAGTTTTCAGCGCTCCGGCGCCGGGTTCGAATCTCGAGCCCGTCGGCGGTGCCGAGCTTCTCATCGACCTGATCCAGGGTCAGGAGCACCTCCTCTGGTCATCCCTCTCCGGCAACGTGACCAGCTATGAGGTCCTGGGTTGGCCGACCAGCGACGGTGAGCATGACCTCGGTGGCGCACTGGTGATCGAGCGGCCTGAGAACGGCTTGGTTGGCGTGATCGACTTCGGGGAGAAGCCCATGTCCGCCGAGTTCAGTATCTCCGGCTAGTGGCGGGCCACTGAGGCCATTAGACCGCCAGGTACGACTTCAGGTCGGATTCTTCGAAAGGTCCCACCGCGCCGATCATCCGGGTGTCGGAGCCATACATGTCGGCCGCAACCGATTGCACATCGTCGAGCGTTATCGCTTCGAGTTTGGCAAGCCTCTCATCGACCGATAGATGGGGCATCCCGACCAACTCGTCGCGACCCAACCGGACCATCCGGCTGTTGGCATCTTCCAGAGCCAAGGCAAGCCCGCCCCGCATGGAACCCTTTGCTCGCTCCAACTCCTCGAGCGTGATTCCCTCGGCGACCACCTTTGCCAACTCCTCCCGGATCACGTTGAGAGCGGTATCGGTCTGGTTCGGCGTCGTACCCACGTACACGCCCCATGCGCCGGTCTCGGCGAAGGCGAGACGGAATCCGTAGATCGCGTAGGCGAGACCGCGCTCCTCACGCACCTCCCGGAACAACCTCGATGACATCCCTGACCCCATCACGTGGTTGAGGACCTCGAAAGCCCACCGACGCTCGTCCGACCGGCTCAGTCCCAGACCCCCCAGGATCAGATGTGCCTGCTCGGTGTCGCGATTACTGACGTTGATCCTGGAAGCCGCCTCGACCGAGTTATGGGCGTGCGCGACCGTGTCCCCCGACCAGTCGCCGAACCGTTCCGTGATCATCTCCACCAGTGCTTGATGGTCGACCGACCCGGCAGCAGCAACAACCATCGACCTCGCTCCGTAGCGCCGCTTCCAGTATCCGTCGATGTCGTCTCGGGACATGCCGAGGACCGAGTCACGAGTCCCGAGCACGGGGTTTTCGAGATCGTGGTTTGTGAACACTGCTGTGGTGTAGTTCTCGAAGGCGACCTCCGTCGGGTCGTCCTCATACATGTTGATCTCCTCGATGACCACATGTCTCTCCGCATCGATCTCATTGGAGCGAAATGCCGGGCGCTGGATGATCTCCGAGAGGATGTCCAACCCGGTGTGAAGGTCCTGGTCGAGGAGGCGGGACCAGAAGCAGGTGGCCTCCTTGGTGGTGAAGGCATTGGACTCGGCTCCCATCGAGTCGAAGGTCTCCGAGACGTAGCGAGCGGACATTGTCTCCGAGCCCTTGAAGAGGAGATGCTCGAGTAAGTGGGAGACGCCGGCCTCGTTGTCGTTTTCGTCACGCGTTCCGGTGTCGACCCAACAGCCGATGGCGACAGAGCGAAGCGAAGGCATCGACTCCGATATCACGCGAAGCCCGTTGGGAAGGGTGGTCAAGTCGTAGTGCACGACGGAAGGTTAAATCGTCCCGACGCCAACTCGGAGTCTGCTCACTCCGCTCAGCTTGACAGGTCATGAGACAATGGCCCGCTGTGCGCGGACGAGAACAGACATTTCTTGCAGATCTGATCGGACCGGAGGATCGGGCGATCGAGGCGGTAGTCAGCCGCTATCAGAGGGTTGCACCCGCCGTGACGCGCCTGGCCCGCAGCCTCTCGGAGAACCCGAACCTCCGTGTTCGCCTCGGTGCCGAGGCGGCGGCTTCGCCGGACGAGATCGTTTGTGACCCCCGAATCTTCCAGGCGGCGTATCACCGCAACGCTCCTGTCACCCCCGACGAGGTGGCCCTGGCGTCGGCCCTTCACGAGGTGATGCACCTCGTATCCTCGAACTTCGACGAAGAGCGGCCGCTGCCCGACGGCTGGCCGATCGAGGGCGAGCTTGCCCAAGGAGTGGAACTCGATCTGCTGACCGCCCTCGAGCGGACCGACAAGCCGATCGCCGAAGTGCTCTTCTTCAGTCTCGAAGACGCCCGCCAGGAAGTGCAAGGCCTCGCCTCCTACCCGGGCGCCCGATCGGTCCTCGAGGATCTGTACCTCTCGTCGCTGAGCCAGGCCATCTCACGCTCCGGAGCACTGAGCCAATTCGTCCTGGGCTGTTTCCTGATGACCGGTGGCTATGTCGAGCGGAAAGTCTTGGAGAGACGATTTGAGGCGCATGCAGCCGTGGCCCTCGATGACGCTACCGAGCACTGCCTGGCCGCCGCGGACACCGAAGATCCATGGGAGGTGGCACAACTGGCCTTGGAGCTCGAGGCTATTGCACGGGCCAACGGGCTGATCACCGAAGCGCCTGCCGGTGCCACCGCGGCGCAGAGGAAGCTGGCCCAGGAGGCGGATGCGGAGAAGGCTGCCGCCGGAGTAGACACGGTGCGGATGGTCTCCCCCATCGTCACCGATTCGGAGTCCTATCAAGACACCAAGCGGGCGGCCGAATCTCGTTCCGGGCTGTCGGATCGAAAAGGCGCATCGGAAATGGCCGGCGACGAGTCGACCGACCAACTTCTGCGGATCAGCCAGGCCCCCGAGGTCTTCCTCCCCACCGGGCAGGGCGGAAAACTGCTGGTCGCTCCGATCCCCGACGCCTTCGCCACATTTGGCGGCGAAGGACTCGACGCCCTCGTTTCGGCTGCGAAACGGTGGGAGGTCGCCCAACGACGTGTCTCCGGCGAACTCTTTCCCTTGTTCGCCGCCAATCAGCGGAGAGGGCTGCGGTCGGGATTCGACCAGGGAGATGTCTCACCGCATGCCGCTCTCTTCATCGGAGCCGGCCTCTACCAACGTCTGTATGAGCGACGGGCGGCCCGCACCCGACGCCGATACGCCGTTTCTCTCTTGGTCGACGCTTCGGCGTCCATGCTCTCGCCGGGACGCGGGCAGGGTGCGGGGACATCGTGGGCCATGCCTGCTGCTCTCCTGGGAGCTTGGACGATGGCCCGGCTTTGCGACGAACTACAGATCGACTTCGAGATAGCGTTGTTCAATCGGGGTTTCGCCGCCCGCCCCCACGACACCGAGCAGACCTATCGGAAGGCGCGCTCGGCAGCGACCGCCGGCCTGCGCCAAACCCAGGGAACGGCCGCGGACCGATTGACATCCACCGTCAACCATTACATCGTCAAGTCGTTCGGACGGCGGTGGCGAGATTCACAACCCGCACTCGCCGGCCTCTTCTACACCGCCATTGAGCCACGAAAGGCCGCTGGCGCCGCAAGACGCAACGCCGAAACCGCTCCCCCGGTTTCACTCTTCGAGAAGGCTGCCAACGTCGACGAGTTCAACGTCATTCACGCCGCCGAGAGGATGGGGCGCCTCGGCGCCGATGTACGACTCCTCATGGTCTTGGCCGACGGAATGACCCGGGGCTCGGTCGACGCATTGACCCACTCCGTCTCCGCCGTGGAGGCGACCGGTACCACCGTGATCGGAATCGGCATCGGCGACCACACCGTGGACCTCGCGTACCAGCGCCATGAGGTCGTCGAGCAACCCGATCAACTGGCCCGAGCGATGATCGATGGAACCCGAAGTGCACTCAGGCGGAGCCTCGCCATGTCCGGCATGGACACCTGGTGGCTGCGCGCCGTCGACATTCAAAACAAGGAGAAATCAATTGCCTGAAACTGCCGTGTTCACAGATCCCTCGGGCGAGGGCCGGCCTATCGAGCTGGAGAAGTTCACCATCCCCGATGATCTCGGCGACACCGATCTGAGATTGAGGAAGGTTCCCGAGCCGGACCCTTATTACGTCGATCTCGGAATGCTGTATCGATTCGCACAGGTCGAACAGGCTCGTCAATCAAAAGCCGAAGGACTCGTCCCATTACACATCGCCGTGCGTGGCCATATGGGAACCGGTAAGGATCACGATATCGAGCAGTTCGCCGCGGCCATGGGGCTTCCGTACTTCCGGATCCCCCTCACCGGCGAGGTGCGCGACGTGACACTCATCGGCTCGACCCATCTGCACGGCGACGGAAAGGGAGGGACGGAGAGCAGGTGGGAGGACGGAGACATCACCCGAGCACTGCGTGGCCCCGCTCTTCTCAACCTGTCTGAGTTGAATGCCGCCGGCGCCGAGACCCTGTTTGCCCTCCACGGCCTCCTTGATCGATATGCCTCTCTCGACCTTCCGAGTGGAGAGACGGTCTCCTTGAGGGAAGACGTGCGTGTCTTCGGGACGATGAACCCAACGGACATTCGCGATTACGCAGGAACCCAGACCCTCAACAAGGCCTTCGCCGATAGATGGGTGATCTGGGAGAAGCTCTTCCCGGCAGAGGAGCAGGTGACCGAGATGATCGAACGCCGCTATCCGGCCATGAACGACGAATACGTGACGGCCATCTCCCGGCTCACTATCGAGATCAACGCTTCGTTCGAGGCGACGGACGCTGGTGTCCGCGTCGAGACTCCGCTGTCACTGCGGTCTGTACTCGACCGTATCCCCACCGGTCTGCTGGTCTACGCCGATCGCGATGACCCCCTCCGCGAGGCCTGGGACGAATTCGTGTTGCCCCAGGTGGATGCCTACGACCGCGACCACTATGAGACGGTCTGGAATGCTGTTGTGCGGCGAGGGCCGTCGGCCAAGCCCTTCGAGTAGGAGGAACCCGAACATCGGATAGCTCGGGTTCCGTCATCGATTACCTTTGTTGTCAGGTGGCTGCAGGAGCGGCCACGCCTGCCACCGCGTTGGTGACGTTCCATAGGGCGACTTGAGCGGCCGGATTATCGAGGTGAGGTTGGTTCATCTCGGTGAGGGGTCCGATCATCTTCTTTGGTGGTGAAGCGAAGAACTTCCCCGTCACGTCGTCGCTGTAACCGGCCGCTTCGAGATACCTGCCGGCGCCATCGGCGATCGTATGCGACATGCCTGGCATGAACTTGAACATCGGCATCATCACCCTCCTGAGAAACCAGGTCCCGTTCCGATCCGCATCGGTGTCGGGAGTGGCTCCGGGAGAGACGGCATTGACAGTCGCTCCTTTGGGAAGCCTCGTCGCCAGCTCGGCTGCCCACCACGCCGCAAACAGCTTGGTGGTGGCGTAGACGTCGTTGCCCTTGTAC
>JAYEGJ010000099.1:0-1707 GCA_034658975.1 Actinomycetota bacterium | reverse complement strand
GTGGAGCTGAGGGGATTTGAACCCCTGACCCCTTGACTGCCAGTCAAGTGCTCTGCCAGGCTGAGCTACAGCCCCATTTGGGGAACCCGCATTCTATTTCGGCGGCGACCGGAAGGTGAAACCCTGTGGCCGTATCGCAAGGGGCTATCTTTCGAACACGGATTGGATATCCTGGAACCATGACTAAGAGACTGATCGACGTCGATGACACCAAGCTCGAAAGAATCCGGGCCTTGCTTGGCACAAAGACCCTGAAGGCAACCGTGGATGAGGCCTTCGACGAAGTTCTCTCTCTCCAAGCACGGCGCGAGACGCTGCTCGCCGACCGTGGCGTCGATGTCTCTGAACTGGCCGACACCGAGGCTCGCCAGACTGCATGGGGCTGATCCCCTACTACCTCGGAGACACCTCGGCGCTGGCCCGGTGGAAGCAACCACACGTCGCGGAACGACTATTGCCTCTGTTAGAAGCGGGCCTCGTAGCCCGCTGCTCAATCACCGACCTTGAAGCCGGCTTCTCGTCCGAAAGTCCTCAAGCCCATTTGGCGATGCGTCAAGGCCGATCCGCGTTTCCGTTCGTGGCAATGAGCCAGAGCGTCCTGGATCGAGCAGTCGAGGTCCAAGACGAATTGGCGAGCCGGAGCCAACAGCGGGGCGTCAAGATCGCCGATCTGCTCATCGCGGCTGCTGCGGAATCCGTGGGCCTCTCGGTTCTTCACTACGACCATAACTTCGACCTGATTGCGGGTGTCACCGGACAACGGGTCGATTGGATCGTGCCGGCCGGGACGGTCGCCTAGGCCACGCGCCCGCTACCCCTCGGTGATGGCGGGCTCTTCCCACCTGACGCGTGCCGCATCGCCCCAAAGGCGTTCGAGCGAGTAGAACTCCCGACTGGCGCCCTGGAAGACGTGGATGATGATGTCGCCGTAGTCCACGAGCACCCATTCGGCCTCGGTTCTGCCCTCGACCCGCAGCGGTTTTAGGTCCTCTTGCTCGTTGAACATCTCCTCGACGTGATCGGCCAGTGCCTGCACATGGGGACGGGACGTTCCAGTGGCAATCACAAAGATGTCAGACAGGACGAAGAGGTCTTCAACATCGAGCATGACAATGTCGGTCCCTTTCTTCGAGAAGATGGCGTCCGCTGCCATCCGGGCCATTTCGACACTGTTTGCTACGACGATTCCTCCATGTCTGGTGAAGGCTTCACCCTATCCGTTTCTCGACGGTCGGGGTACAGATTGTGGTCCGCTATGTACTGGTGGACATCAGCCGTGACCAGGAACCGGAAGGGCTGACCGTCCCGAGCCAGATTCCTGATGTCGGTTCCGCTGACCTCGAGGACTGCCATGTCCAAAAAGAGCGCATCCGGGAGGACCTCGAGCACCCGTGTCGAATCCGTGCCCGGCCTGGGCAGAACCAGAATCGAAGCCCGATCGACCACCCGCTCGTAGCGATCCCACGTCCTGATTCGGGAGGCGGCATCGGCGCCCAGGATCAGGAACAGTTCCTCGTCTCCGGGAAAGGTGGCCAGTGTGTCGGCGGTGTAGGTGGGCCCGTCCCGCATGACCTCCTGATCGTCGATCTCGAACCCCTCGATGTCATCGATGGCCAGCCGCGTCATCGCAAGTCGATGCTCGGCCGCCATCACCTTCGATCCATCCTTCTGCCAGGGCCTACCCGCCGGGATGAACAGGACTCGATC
>JAYEGJ010000098.1:0-1718 GCA_034658975.1 Actinomycetota bacterium | reverse complement strand
GAGCGAATCTCGCCACTCCTTCGGAAACGACCGGGCCTGCATGCTTCGGTGGTGCTTCCAGAGCGAGTCGGTATCTGATCAGCTCCTCCACGCCCCAGAGTTGCTTGCCTCTGGTCAGCGCTTCGCCGCATCGTGCGCGTAGCTCGATCAGGTCCTCCCAAGAGCTCGTTTCACAATGACCGTCGATGACCCGAATCAGGTCGTCGGTGTCCGAAGACTCGATGGCCTCGATGGCACGTTGAGTGATCACGGGGCGCTGCCGGTGACAACCGGAAGGTCGAGAGTGGACCACTCGGAGTATGAGCCGACGTAGACGTCGGGCATGTCGAGCCCGGCGAGACGCATGGCGAGCGCGGTGTGGCACGCGTTCACGCCGCTGCCACACGAAACGACAGGCTTCTCCTCCAGGTCCGAGTAGGCCGCGACCAGCCTGGCTTGGTCGATGAATCGCTTGGCGTCGTCGAGGTTGTCGGTCACTGGTTTGTTGATGGCCCCGGGGATGTGCCCTGGCTTCGGGTCAACCGGCTCGTGCTCTCCTCGATATCGAGGAACAGCTCGAACATCCACGATCAGTCGATCTTCGAGTTCCTGATGTCCGACGACACCGCTGAATCCGGCCGGCGTGGGGTATTGAGCCGGGTCGGGTGAGCGCGGACCGGTTTCCACCTCCAGGCCCGCGGCAATCCATGCGTCGAAGCCTCCATTGAGCAACCGGGCCTTCTTATGGCCGATGGAATCGAGCATCCACCACATGCGGGCGGCGATGGTGCCGCCGGCGTCGTCATACACCACCACGTCTGATTGGGTCGAGACTCCGAGTTGCCCCAGGGTCGCAGCCCAAGTCTCTAGATCGGGGAGGGGGTGTCTGCCGTCCAGCCCCGGCGGGGCCGCGAGATCGTCATCGAGATCCACGAACACGGCTCCCGGGATGTGCGCAGCCTCGTAGGTGGAGCGACCGTGGTTGGGATCGGTCAGCGCCCAGCGTATGTCGAACAGAGAGACGTCACCGAGACTGTCGTTGAGCTCGGCGACCTCTATCAGCGGATTCATGAGCCCATTCTTAGCTGGATCTGATCGACTCGCGTGCAATGAATCGGGCTGAGACCGACTGACTGCACTCCGGTGGTGCTCAGCCGCCTACTCAGAGCCCTCGGCCGTCTTCTTCAGCTCCGAGCCCAACTCGGAGATCGTTGCGCCCAACGCAGTCGCCAGTGAGCTGGCTGCGTCTTTCAGCTGCTCCCGCACCTGCGGATCCTGAAGGGCGGTGGTGACGGACTCCGCTACCTGGTCCCAGGCGCCGGCAAGGGTCGAGAAAGCACCCTTGATCTCCTCTTCGGTCGGACCATGGTCATCGGCGACCTGGCGGTAGGTGTCCTTGAGGCGTTGACCGAGCCCGCCGAATTCGCTCGTGACCGTGTCCCAGGGATCGGGCTGGCGGTTGGTCGTAGGATCTGTCTCGTGCGTCTCCACCTACTCGATGGTACCTACGAGATTTTCCGATCTCACTTCGGGCGTCGCGACGAGGTCCCCGGTCCGGACGGGACCGACATTCGCGCCACCCTCGGGATCATGGAGTCCACGCTGGCGCTCCTCAGGGAACCGGGCGTGACTCATCTGGCTGCCAGTTTCGACACGGTCATCGAGTCCTTTCGCAACGACATGTTCCACGGATACAAGACAGGTGAGGGCATCGACCCGGTGCTCAAGAACCAGTTTCC
>JAYEGJ010000097.1:0-1719 GCA_034658975.1 Actinomycetota bacterium | reverse complement strand
CCCACATCCGACATCCATACAGCGACGCTTTCTCACAGGACGACGACGGGACCTCCGCCGGCCACGGACCGGAGACCGCGCGCGACGAGTGGCTTGGACCTGGATTCGGGTATTGACTTGTCTTACCCCGTCTTATCGTTCTTACCAAGATTCTTGGTAAGAACGATAAGACTCGACGAACCGGTTCAACCGTGCCGGCGGATCGCCGACCCGAGGCCCGCCAAGCCGGAACAGACCTGGCTGCGGACGACGCCGAGCATGCCACCTCGACCGGGAATCCGTTCGGCTGCGCTGAACCAGAACTCTTGAACGTGTCGCCCGAAAGCGGTATTGGTGGGGTCGATGAACGTCGTTCTCGAGCTGCGCACGCACGCCGGACTCACCCAGGCCCTGCTGGCCAAGCTGTCCGGAATCGCGACGACGACGGTCTCGAGGTACGAGACCGAAGAGAGATCCCCGACGTTGGCGATATTGGCGCGGCTCGCTGCAGCTTCCGAGTTCGATGTCGTCATCTCGTTCGTCCCCGCCCGGAACGGCGATGGGAGAAAGCCCTTTGTGTTCCGCCTCGCTGAAGGGGCGGTCCGTCACCATGATCAAGCCCCCGTCGACCAGACGTCCTCTTCCATCACAGGCTCCAAACCCGTTTCGCCATCGCCTCGATGACCTCTTTCGGAGCGATGTGGGCAAGGTAGGTGTTGGTCGTCGCCAGCGATGCGTGACCGAGCTGTTGCTGGATGATCGGCATGGCGACGCCTTCCATCATCAATTCGTAGGCGTGGGTGTGGCGCAACCCGTGCGGGTGGACGCGCTTCTCGATGCCGGCCCGGCGAGCAAAGCGATGCAGCATCGTTCGTACCACCCGTTGGGCCATCGGTCCGCCTTGGAGCGTGCAGAACAGCGGAGCATCGGCGCCGATCTCGAGTAGCTGTCTTCGCCGGACCCAGGTCTGGAGAACCTCGACGGCCCGGGGGTCGATTCCGACGGTGCGACGCCGATCCCCCTTGCCGTGCAACACGGCCACGGAGCCGACGGCTCCGTCGATGTCCTTGGGTTGCAAGGCCAGCGCCTCGCCACAGCGCAAACCGGTGCGATACAGGACCGTGATCAGGGCGCGATGACGGATGCCGTAGCTCGATGTCGGAGAACACTGAGCAAGCAGCGCCCGGACCTCGTCGGGAGCAAGGATCTCGACCGGGTAGGTCTTGCCCTTGCTTGTGGGAATCCGACCACGGTGATCCCCGCGTTGTGTGCCATCGAACCCCACCGATCGAGCGTACGACACCCGCGGGACGATTTCCAGACCTCCGATTTGCTCGCAACTCGCCCGTCACCTCGAGCAGCGAGACCGGGCGCCGCTCAACGGCATTCGATCCCCTTATCGGTCGGATCGAGAAACCTGCGGTCTCGTTCCTACCGACGGTCTCGAAGACATCGATCAAATACGATATGACACGCGCGGTTCGTCGGCTTGCCCACACAACGTTCTCAATGATTCCGAGCTCGGCAGCCATCCGTCTCGATGATCTCCTTCGGGGCGATGCGGGCGATGCGGGCGAGGTAGGTGTTCGTCGTCGCCAGCGAGGAGTGACCGAGCTGGCATTGCATGATCGGCACGGCAACGCCACCCACAACGAACAACGGGGACATTAGCTGTTGACAGAACATAAGCACTGTGTTTATGTTGTCCGTGTGCTTATGAACCTGATCACTCTCCTCCAG
>JAYEGJ010000096.1:0-1736 GCA_034658975.1 Actinomycetota bacterium | reverse complement strand
GAGGCTCAGGCGGACAAGGCGATCGACGTGTACTGGGACATGCTCGAGATCAAGCACGCCCCTCAGGCCTGCAAGACCAGACCGTTCTGTGCGGGTTAGTTACGCGTCACGCGTAGTAAACCCGCACAGAACGGGGGGTTACTCGCCGAGCGCTATTCGAACCAGAGTGTCCAAGCCCTCGACACCCACACCACCGGAGACCCGGACCAGGACCGCGTTGTTCCCGTCGAGCACCACGTAGGCAGGAACGGATTGGACTCCGAAGGCGAACGCCGCAGATGACATTGCATCGTCCATGATCACCGGAAGCTGCCAGTCCTCGGCGATCAGCCAATCCTGGGGCGGCCAGTTGCTCTTGCTGAAATCAGTCATCACGGTGATGGAGTACATGTCAACGGTGTCCGGGAGGTGCCCCTCCTCCAGCCACTGGTTGACCTCCGGCACCTCGTCCTGGCAGTGGGGACACCAATGAGCCAGGAACAGGATGATCTTGGGGCGACCGTCGGCGGTGATGGTGGTGGAAACGTCGTTCCAGTCGGTACCGGTAATCGTCGGGGCGGTCGTCTGAATCGCCGTGTCGAGTGAGCCTGACACGAACACGGGGAGTGCGGCACCAACGACGGTGACATCTCGATATCCGAGGCTGAAATCGACACTCTCGGGGAGACTCACCTCGAGGCTGGTGTCGTCCGGGCGGAAGATGTCGACCCTGTAGATCATCTCAGTTGGTCCGGCTTCGGGATCGAAGGGAACGCTCCAGATCGATGTCGCCGCGTCGGGCCCCACGCTGAGGACCACCTCGATGGCCGACACCCAGCCCCCTGGGTCGGCGACCCAAATCGTCGCCTGCTCGACCGTGATCCCCGGGACCTGTCCTAGTTCCATGCCAGGCAGGGCACCGCCGTGATCGGTTGCATCGACCCGCCTGGAAGGGATGTCGTTTCTGGTCTCGGGGTCTCCACCATCGGTACTTGACCCGAAACCGGCCCAGAAGACGGGGCTGGAAGGACACAACTGCTGAGCACTGAGAGCTTCGGCGGAAGCGGCGGGCAGCACGCGAGTGTCGGATCCGGTGATCCACACCGTGGTCGGCGAGCCCATGATGACCTGGGAAGCGGTCTGACCGAGGACATCAACCGACCAGTCGCAGGAAAACCCCTGCGGCGTATAGACGCCGGTGCCGTGCGCTTCGATCGTGGCCTCGGGAAGGGTCATCTCAATCGACAGATTCGCCGCATAGGACGCCAGCGCATGAGGGGCGGTTCCCTCCACGGTGGCGAACTCGGCGGGCTGGGTGGTGGTCGTCGTGGTTGGCGGAAGAGTGGTGGTGGGCGCCGTCGTCGAGGTCGTCGAGGTCGCAGCCGGCGTGGAGGAGGTAGTAGACGAATCGGTCGACGAGGCGCCTGTCGAAGCGCCTCCACAGGCAGCAAGGACCAGTGAAAGCAGAACAATCACGGTCGCCGGCAGGTGCGTCCGTCGAACCCCATACGACATGGAAATAACGCTAACGAGACGGCCGAATAGACGGACATCGATGGGTTGAGTCCGTCCTGTTGGGGACATCTCGAGAAACGCGAATCAACCCTCTGGAATTTGTCGGGGGTGGTCGGTATCATCGAACGTATGTTCGCTACTGAAGTGGATTACGAGGGTTTGACGGCCGAAGCCGAGTCGTGGGCCGATTCGGATCGTCATGTGCTTCCTGATGATCTGGAGTCGATTCCTCCTGGTCCGTT
>JAYEGJ010000095.1:0-8868 GCA_034658975.1 Actinomycetota bacterium | reverse complement strand
CTCACCGATCTCGTCAGACCCGTGGACGAAGACCTGTTTCGTTAGCCGTTCAGCACCGTTCTGGGTAGGTTTTTCCACGCCTGGCGTGGAAAAAACTACCCAGCACGGGATCGGGGTTGGTGGTTTCAGGCCCCCGGGCGGCCAAGTCCCCAGTAGTCGAGACCGGCGGAGCGAACCACCGCGGGGTCCAGCAGGTTGCGGGAGTCGACGATGCGGTGGCCCTTCATGACCTCGGCAACCCTGTTCATGTCGTATGTCAGGAACTCGGGCCATTCGGTGGCGATCAGGAGAACATCGGCGCCTTCGACAGCGGTGATGGGATCGTCGACCATGGCCACCTGGTCGCTAGTGGCCTCTGGATCGTAAGCCACTACTTCGGCCCCGTCCTCGGCCAGCAGAACGGCGATCCTCAACGCCGGCGATTCCCTTGCATCATCCGTGCCGGCCTTGAAGGCGACTCCCCACATGGCGACCTTGCGACCCCGCAGACCGCCCCCGGCAGCTTGACGCACCTTCTCGGCGACTCTGCGTCGCTGCGCTTGATCGGCGTCGATCACGGCTCGCAACAACTCGAAGTCATACCCGGCGTCCTCGGCTACTCCGATCAAGGCTGCGGTGTCCTTGGGGAAGCACGAGCCTCCATACCCGGGGCCGGGCTGGAGGAAATGAGGACCGATCCGATGATCGAGGCCCATCCCCTCGATGACGTCGACGATGTCCGCGCCAACCGCCTCGGCGACATTGGAAAGCGTGTTTACGAAGGTGAGCCTGGCGGCCAGATATGAATTCGAGGCGTACTTGATCAACTCGGCCGATGTCGGGTCGGTGCGAACAAGGGTGGTTTCGAGGCTCCTGTAGAGCCCGACCACAACCTCGGTGTCTGCCTCGTCGTATGCGCCGACCACGATTCGGTCGGGTTCCATGAAGTCCTCTACCGCCTTGCCCTCGCGCAAGAACTCGGGGTGGGAGACGAGACCGGCCGGGCTCCCCAGGTCTGCGAGACGCTTGCGAAGACTCGCGGCAGTCCCCGGTGGCACCGTCGACTTGATGACAAAGATTGCGTCGTCGGCAACCTCGAGCGCCAGTTCATCGATCACCGAGTGGATGAAGTCGAGATTGGCGCGCCCGTCAGGGCCTTCGGGTGTGGGAAGGGCCATAAAGACGAGGCGCGCTCCGTCTGCTGCTTCCTTGTTGGAGGTGTGATAGCTGATGAGACCGCGTTCGGTGGCACGCGCCAGCAGGTCCGGAAGTCCCTGCTCATAGATGGGCACCTCGCCCGCCCGCAGTTGTTCGACCCTGGCGGCGTTGAACTCACCCAAACGCACGCTGTGACCGAGATTGGCCAGACCGCCTGCTGTGACCAGTCCTACGTACCCGGCGCCGATTATTGCTACTTGCATTGGTGTCTCATGCTATTGCGCCGCGAAGGCCTCAGGGAGAATCCGCCCCCACGAACACGATCGCGTCATACCCGTTATCGACAGATCCGGTCTCGACTACACCAAAACCGAGAGCGTCGACTATCTGTTCCCCGACACCGCTCTCGGTCGGCACCAGAACACTGGTCACTTCATACTCGTCGCTCGAGGCATCGCCGATCGCGGCGACCTCGAATCCTGCAGCTTCCAGCTCAGCAGCCATCCGGCCCGCAGAGCCGCCGATGCCGTTGCCGTTGAGGACCTGGACTCGGATGACATCCTGACCAAGTTTGTCGCCGGCGCGGAAGGTGGCGAGGACCTCGCTCGCTTCGGGCTCGAGGGCGACGAGGACCGACTTGCCGTCGATGGTGGCTCCCTTGGTGGGGAAGGTGATCCCGGCAATGTAGCTGGTGAGGACCCCCTTGTAGTCCCATGCGAGGGAGCCGACCGAGGAGGTTGCGAGACCCGAGTCGATGACCATGTGCTCGGCCATTGCCGCGGCGACTGCTCCCGCCTCCGCTATCGATCCAGGCCGCTTGAGTTTGGAGAGGATCGCTCGAACCACCTCTTGCTGACGCTGGGTTCGCCCGATGTCGTTGGCCTCGACACTCACCCAGGAGCCGTTTCGGTACTCCTGATATGTCCGGGACCTGGCGTAGGCAAGCGCCATGTCGCCATCGAGGGTTTGCGAACCCGCATCAACGTCGAGTCCTGACTTGAGATCCCGGGCCGCGAAGGGGAATGCGACTTCGATTCCGCCCAGCTCGTCGACCAACGCGGCGAACCCGAGGAAGTCGACTTCGATGTAGTGGTTCACCTCGATTCCAAGGCTCTGCTGGATCGTCTCCACCATGAGACTCGACCCGCCCAAGGCGTATGAGGCGTTGATTCGATTGCTCCCGTACCCGGGGATCTCGACCCACAGATCCCGGGGGATGCTGAGGATTTGAACCGAAGAATCCGTTGAGTCGACCTTGACCAACATGATCACGTCGCCGCGTGCGCCTCCAACCGGCCCGAAGTTGGTGAGATCATCCAGGCCTTCTCTGGAGTCGGATCCGACGATCAGGAAAGTGAGATCGTCCCCAGACGACTCATCGAGGACGACGGCAACCTGTGCATCGGTCTCCGCGGTGGCGAGAACGTCCTGACCGGTGCGTATGGCCCAGAGCGCCCCGAGCGCGACAAGGTTGGCCACCACGAGGAGGGAGATTGCCAGGACCTTGGCCCAACGAGGTAGCCGACGCCGCTCTATGGAAGAAGAAGAAGACTTGGGCATCGTGATTTAGACGCCAGAAGCGTAATGGGGGTTCCTTCGCTACCGGTAGGGGTCGCGGCGGTCAAGGAGTTATTGTCCCGCCCACACAGGAGGTTTCAGTTGGCCGTCATGTCCCACGAGGGGACTTACTCAGTTCTATTCGGATCGTGGCCGATCCCCGTCGGATCCGGCCATCGCACGGGATACCTGGCCCGGCCGGACACCGCCGGAAGATTCCCCGTGGTCGTCGTGGTGCCGGGCTTGAGCGGAATGGGCAGCTTTGAAAAGGACCTATGTCGACGTCTCGCACGGCAAGGCATCGCGGCTTTGTCTATCGACCTCTATCGCGGTGACGAGGATCCTCTGCTCGCCTATGCCGGTCTCACCGATCTAAGGGCGCTGATCGATCTCGACGAACTACACGAGTTCATCGTCTCCGACGACGTCGACTGGAACGTCAGCGGCGACATTGGAGTCATCGGCACCGACGTGGGCGGACGATTCGCGCTCATCAAGGCCGCAACCCGGGATTGGGTGAAGGCGGCGATCGTCGCCTACACCCCGCTTACGGGAGACGAGGACCGCGAGTTCCAGGTGGCGGACTATCTGGAGCATCTCCCGATCCCGTTCTTGGGCCTCTATGGATCTCAGGATGAACTAATCGACACCGGATCGGTCGATGAGGCGCAGCGACGCAACACCCACGGGCAATGGCTGCTCTACGAAGGAGCGGGCCATGGATTTCTGGACGTCACCGCCGAGGGCTTTGAACCCGGCGCTGCCGACGACGCTATGGCCCGGATCGTTGCGTTCTTCACGGCGACGCTCGACGCGCCGGTGTTAGAAGACCTGGGCTAACCCCGCACCTCGCTCACGACTCCCGAGTGGAGCACTTCGGTACCAGACTCCGTCTCGACGATGAGCCCGCCGTCGTCGGCGATTCCGACCGCGCGGCCTTCGCCTTGAGGTTTCCAGGTGACCTCACGGCCGAGAGTGACGCACCTCTCCCGGTACTCATCGATCGGCCAGCCGTCTCCATCGATCATCCGCATCAACTCGGCGCCCCACAACGCTCCGATCTCCGCGTACCGGTTCTCGCCGGGATCATCGAGAGAGATCCCCGTCATCCCTGAAGGCGGATCAGGCCACCAAAGGTTGAGCCCCAGCCCGACCACCGCGATTTCTCCGCTTCGCTCGACGAGGATCCCCCCGACTTTGAGGTCGCCGAGAAACAGGTCGTTCGGCCATTTGAGGCCGGCTTCGCCAACCGCTCTCGTCGCTGCAACCCCGGCCATCAGGGAAAAGGGTCTCTGGTCGGACTCCGGCAGACGCAACGCGAGGGACGCGGCCAGGGCCCGCGGGGCCGTGAGCCACTCGGCTCCCGAGCGGCCGCGACCAGCGGTTTGTTCCTTCGCCAGGACGAGAACGGGAAGCCGGCCGGCCTCCTGTCGAGCCACGTCTTGGGTCGAAGGAACACTGTCACGTCGGATCTGGAAATATGGTGTAGCCATCTCGTCTTCGAGCGAGTCTGAAATGTGAGGATACGGAGGAGTCTTGGGCACCGAGGCGCGCATTGAACATTTGAGAGAATTGCGCGACGAAGCGCTGCACGCCGGGACCCAGCGCGCCGTCGCAAGACAGCACGAGGCGGGCAAGTTAACGGCCCGCGAGCGAATCGAGGCACTCCTCGACAAGGGCTCATTCCAGGAGATCGATCAGCTCGTCCGACACCAGTCGGCAGGCTTCGGCATCGAAGACAAGAAGCCACTCGGCGATGCGGTGGTCACAGGCCATGGCACAGTCGACGGCCGTCCGGTCTTTGTGTTCGCAGAGGACTTCACGGTCTTTGGTGGGAGCCTCGGCGATGTCGTTGCCAACAAGATCTGCAAGGTGATGGACCTTGCGCTCGACACGGGAGCTCCCGTGATCGGGCTCAAGGACTCGGGTGGTGCCCGCATCCAGGAGGGGGTCAACTCACTCGATGGCTACGGCCGGATCTTCGAGAGAAACGTCAGAGCCTCGGGAGTCATCCCGCAAATCTCAGTGATCATGGGGCCATGCGCCGGAGGGGCCGTCTACTCCCCTGCCTTGACCGACTTCGTGTTCCAGGTCGATCAGACATCTCACATGTTCATCACGGGACCCGACGTCATCAAGACGGTCACCGGCGAAGACGTCACCATGGAAGAGCTCGGCGGCGCTATGACTCATGCCTCCAAGTCAGGCGTTACCCATTTCGTCTACCCGAGCGGTGAGGAAACTCTCGAAGCGGTCCGATATCTCCTGTCGTTCCTCCCCCGCAACAACATGGAGATGCCACCGTTCTACGCGCCCGGCGACAGGCCGGATCGCTTGGATGACTCTCTCGACGCCATCATCCCCGACTCCTCCAATCAGCCCTATGACATGACCAAGGTCATCGAGTCGGTTGTCGATGATGAGGAGTTCTTCGAGGTCCACCAGCAGTGGGCCAAGAACATCGTGATCGGGTTCGCGCGCCTCGACGGTCATGCGGTGGGCATCGTCGCCAACCAGCCTGCCGTCCTTGCCGGGACTCTTGACATCACGGCCTCCGAGAAGGCTGCACGATTCGTCAGGTTCTGCGATGCCTTCAACATCCCACTCGTCACGTTCGTGGATGTGCCCGGATTCCTGCCGGGTGTCGACCAGGAGCACGGCGGGATCATCCGGCACGGCGCAAAGCTGCTCTACGCCTACTGCGAGGCAACCGTTCCCAGGATCAGTGTCATCACCCGCAAGGCATACGGAGGCGCCTATCTCGTCATGAACGCACGAGGCGTCCGTGCCGACCTGGTGTTCGCCTGGCCCTCTGCGGAGATCGCCGTGATGGGGGCCCAGGGAGCCGTCAACATCATCCATCGCCGTGAGCTAGCCGGTGCGGATGACGGAGAGTCGCGCCGGTCCGAGTTGATCGAGGACTACGAGCAGAAGTTCAACAACCCCTATGTAGCCGCCGAGCTCGGGCTGGTCGATGAGGTCATCGAACCAAGAGAAACACGCGTGAAGTTGATCAGGGCGCTGGACATGCTGAGGAGTAAGAGAGAGTCGTTGCCGCCGAAGAAGCACGGCAACGGTCCGCTATGAAATCGCTCCTCGTCGCCAACCGAGGCGAGATCGCCGTTCGTGTCATCAGGACCGCCAATGAGATGGGACTCCGCACCATTGCCATCTATTCGGAACTCGATCGCGATGCCCTCCACGTCGACCTGGCGGACGAGGCCTGGAACGTTGGGCCGGCGCCGGCGGCGGAAAGCTACCTGAACCAGGAGAAGGTCCTTCAGATCGCCCATGAGTCGGGCGCGGAGGGCATTCACCCCGGATACGGATTCCTGTCCGAGAACGCCGGGTTTGCCGAGGCTGTGGCCGAGGCCGGGATCGTTTGGGTGGGCCCGCCCGGAGAAGCGATCAGGGCGATGGGAGACAAGATCACCTCCCGTCGTTACGCAGAGAAGTTCGGGGTACCGACAGTGCCCGGAATCACCGATCCGGTGACTGAGGTAACCGAAGTCCTCGCTCTGGCCGAAGAGTTCGGATATCCGATTGCCATCAAGGCTGCCCACGGCGGAGGCGGCAAAGGGCTCAGGGTCGTTTCCAACGCCGAAGAAGCAAAGGATGCCTTCGAGGGTGCCCGCCGTGAAGCCGAGGCATACTTCGGCAACCCCGAGGTCTATGTCGAGAAGTACCTCGAGAAGTCGAGACACGTCGAGGCTCAGGTTCTTTTCGATTCCCACGGAAACAGTTTGTTCCTCGGCGAGCGGGACTGCTCTGTTCAGCGCCGCCACCAGAAACTCATCGAGGAGACACCTTCGCCCGGCCTCAAGAAGAAGCAGCGCAAGGAGTTGGGAAAGGCTGCGATCGCCGCGGGAAGGTCATGCGGCTACGTAAACGCGGGGACCGTCGAGTTCCTCCTCGACCCGGACGGTGATTTCTATTTCCTCGAGATGAACACCCGCCTCCAGGTGGAGCACACTGTCACTGAGATGGTCACCGGACTCGACCTCGTCGAATGGCAGCTCCGCATTGCCGACGGCGAGGAACTCGACATCGAGGAGGTGGAGCCGCGAGGCCATGCCATCGAATTCCGGATCAACGCCGAAGACCCCTTCTCCGGCTACCTCCCCACACCGGGACAGGTGGTCGAGTGGCAGGAACCGGCCGGCCCGGGAGTCAGGGTCGATTCCTGGATCCGTCCGGGGACGGCGGTCTCGCAGTACTACGACAACCTGATGGCCAAACTCGTGGTCTGGGGCGCCGACCGGCAGACGGCGATCAATCGCGGCAAGCGGGCTCTGGCGGAATTCATCGTGAGCGGAGTCTCAACCACGATCCCGGCGCACCTGACCGTGCTGAATCACGAGGATTTCATAGAAGGACACCACCACACGAAGTGGATGGAGGATTCCGTCGAACTCGAAGGGCATGACCCAGAGATCGCCGCGGCGCTACCCGGGGACGAGGAACTCACCAAGCGCGACATCAAGGTCGAGGTGGGCGGTCGCCGTTTCGCCGTTTCATACTGGGCGCCGGAGCCGGCCACTGGTGGTGGACCCAAGAGGAAACGGCCCAAGCTCTCTTCGTCGGGATCGAGTGGCGCATCGGACGGTGTTATCCCCGCCCCGATGCAGGGGACCATTGTCAAGGTTCATGTCTCCGCCGGAGACCCGGTGAAGGCAGGCGAGCCGATCTGCGTGCTCGAGGCAATGAAGATGGAAAACGAGGTCACGGCGCCCAACGGCGGTGACGTCATCGATTTGCGGGTCGAGCCCGGTGACACCGTCGCCGCGGGCGAGGTAATCGCGATAGTGAGGTAGCCCCAAACCGTTCTGTGCGGGTTTATTACGCGTGACGCGTAGTAAACCCGCACAGAACGGTTACAAGGGTCTTGAAACCCTCCGATAGGCCAGGCACGCTCGGAGGGATGTGGGATGAGGGAGCCATCAGAAGCCACGCTCGCAACAGCCATGGCCTGGTCACCCGGCCCCGGCTGCTGGCGGCCGGAGCGACCGACCACGAGATCGTGGGTCGGCTGGACGGCGGGCGACTCGAGGAACTCCACCCTGGGGTCTACTACCTGGACGCGACACCGGCGACATGGAAAACGACGCTGCTGGCAGCGGTGCTCGCAGCGGGCCCCGCTGCGGCGGCGTCGCATCGCTCGGCGGGCGTGCTCTGGGGCCTCGACGGGATCTATGGCCGGACGATCGAGGTCACGGTGCCGTTCAACGACGAGCCAGAACCCAAGGCCGTCATCCTTCACCGATCCAGGCGTGGTGTCCACCCCGTGTCGCATCAGGGCATCCCCGTCACCACGGTTGAGCGCACGCTTCTCGATCTTGCCTCCTTGCTTCCAGGTCCAACGCTCGAAAAGGCCGTGGCCTCAGCAATACGAAAGAAGCTCGCCACAGTCGAGTCGATTGACCTCTGCATTGCCCGCTTTGGTGGCCGCGGCGTCAAAGGGACCCGAAAGCTGCGACGCGTTCTGCGTCTCGTTGAAAGGGACAAGAGCGGAGCTCCTTCGGAGATCGACATGGCGCAGCTGATCAGGGATGCGCCCATCCCCACCCCCGTCCAACAGCTCAAGATCCCGCGACCGAGCGGATCCAACGCCTATCCCGACTTCGCGTGGCCCGACCGCATGAAGTTCGTCGAGGTCGACGGTTTCGATGCCCACTCTTCGCCCGATCAGCAGGAGCACGATCTCGAACGGCAAAACGAGCTGATGGCTCTCGGTTGGGACTTCAGACGTTTCTCGGCCCGTGAGGTCCGACGCAATCCGCAAGAGGTCATCGCGGAGATCGTCCGATTCGTCTCGGACCGTTCTGTGCGGGTTAGTTACGCGTGACGCGTAGTAAACCCGCACAGAACGGTCGGAAGTGGCCCCTGGCGGCTATTCAGCCGCGTCGCTGATGGCCTCGGTCATCGACGGGTGGACCATCAGGGTGTCGACCAGGATTTGAACCGTCACTCCCGCCTGTACGGCCAACGCGATTACGCCGATGAGCTCGGATGCCCGATGACCCACGATGGTGCCTCCCAGCACGACATGAAAAACTTGATGCTGTAATAAAAAGAGTAAGAGAGCTTCATGCAAAAGGTCAACCTGTACTTATTGGTACTGCTTCTATTGAAAAATCTGAAATGATTGATGCAAGACTAAAAAAAGAGAAAATT
>JAYEGJ010000094.1:0-8984 GCA_034658975.1 Actinomycetota bacterium | reverse complement strand
AGCCGTTTGGTCTGGAGCGGCGGTCGAACCCGGCGTGGTCGAGACGGCAGCGTCGTCGATTGTGGTGGGAGCGCCTTCTGCCGCTCCGCTACAGGCGGCGAGAAACACGAGGAATGGAACAAGGCGGCGCACGAGCCGAACAGTAGACGGCACCATGTCAATAACAGGTAAACCCGCGTTGCCCCGAAATCGGGAAAGTCTCTGTATCATTCGCTCCCCGTGCCCAACACGACGCTGTATTTCGCCTACGCCTCGTTCCTGGATCCCGACCGCATCACTCAAGTTGCGCCGGGAGCCCGGTTCTTATTCACCGCTCACTACCCGGAGACGAAGCTGACCTTCGTGGACGCTCCCGAGAACGGCGCGCTACCCAGCCTCTCCAAGGAGTCGGGCAACACGGTGTGGGGTGGAGTGTTCGAGATCCCCAACACCGAGGTCGACTCCCTGATCGCGGCCGAGAAAGCGGAGGGAAGAGCCCCAGGGTTCGACCACCAGGCTGTTGATCGCGAGGGGAACAAGTACACGTGTCTCGCCTTTGTAGCCCTCGGCGAGCCGAATGGGGAGCATCGACCCCCGACCGATTACCTCGAAGCAATGGTGCGCGGGGCCAGGCATTGGAGTCTGCCCGCAGGCTGGGTCATGGGTCTCGAGGACCTCGAGGAAGACCCCCTCTTCTCATAAGAGAAGGACCCGGGAGGAACCCGGGCCCTTCAATCTCCAACGGCTAGGCGGCTTCTTCGGGCGAGAACAACTTGTAGAGAGCCCACGCCACAACCGCACCGATCAGAGGTGCATAGATGTATACCCACAGCTGGCCAGTATCACCGGAGACAGCAGCAGGACCGAACGAGCGGGCCGGGTTCACCGAGGCTCCCGAAAACGGGATACCGGCGAGATGAATACCGACCAGCGTCAATGCGATGGCTGCCGGGGCATGATTACCCCCGGTCTTGGTCACGGCCAGGATCGTCCACACGAACACTGCCGTCAGAAGAACCTCAACGGTGATGGCCGTGCCGAGATCCGAGTATCCGGTTGCGGTGAGGCCGACGGCCTGACGGCTTCCAGCAGCGGCCCAGATGACAAGTGAGGCAACACTTGCTCCGGCGAACTGGCCAATCCAGTAGCCAATGGCGTCGCTCAGGCTTATCCGACCGTCCAAGAGCATCCCAAGCGTGACCGCAGGGTTGAAATGGGCACCCGATACGTGTCCCACGACCCAGATGCCAGCGAGCAGTGCAAGACCGAATGCGAATGCGATCGCAATGATCTCCGCTGCTCCCGCCGCGCCTCCGACTGCCAGGATTCCCAGCGAGCCAAGACCGACGAGAATGAATGTCCCCAGCAGTTCTGCCAGGTACTTGTTGATTACCAAAGTGGGCTCCTCCTCTAAGCGTCCGGGTGTTCGACCCGGTTGGGCCGTAAAAGGTTTCCGGGTCACATGCGATCAGGCTATTTCAAGAGCAGCCCGATCCCCGGATTTCCCCCAATGCGAAATGCCATGTTTCGGGCGGAGGCGTAAACGCACTCTGGTGGGCAATGGTCTCATTCACCACGGTTGGCTATGGAGACCTCTTCCCGACAACACCCGCCGGACGGTTCGCCGGAATCCTGATGATGTTCGCCGGCCTCGCCGCCCTGGGCACCGTGGCCGCCGTGCTTGGCGTTTCGATTGGCGCCACCGATTCGGAGCATGAAGACTCCACCGATCAACGTATCCTCGGCGAGGTCCGCGCCCTACGGGCTGAAGTTTCCGAACTGAAAGACCGGCTCGGCGACTGACCGGGCATCCTGGCATCATCCAGACCCGTGCTTGCTGCACTCAATCTCGGAGCCGTCGCTCTCGGCGTCGCTGCCGGTAGCCTCACGGCCTCGGTGGTGGGCCTCCTTCTGAGTGGGATGCTTGCCGTTTTCGACATCGATGCGGGTCCCGACATTGGCCTGATCGTCGGCATTCTCACCGGACTTGCAACAGGGGGCTGGTTGGCCGGGTTGAAGGCCAGGCACTCCGAGCGCTTTCACGGTTCGGTTACAGGACTCGTGATGGCCTTCCTCGTGATGGTGATCGCCGTGCTCGGCGGTAGCCCCGCTTCCACCGTCACCATTCTCTGGCTCGCCCTGATTGCGATCGTCGTCTCTGGAACCACCGGTTGGCTCGCCGGTAGAAGGAAGCGGCAAGTTAAGTAGAATGGATGGAGCGAGCCCGTCGGACGGTCGCGGTCGAAAGACCGAGGAAAGTCCGGACTCCAAAGGGCAGGGTGCTGGATAACTTCCAGGCGGGGCAACCCGACGGAAAGTGCAGCAGAGAGCAGACCGCCGATGGCCTTCGGGCACAGGCAAGGGTGAAACGGTGGTGTAAGAGACCACCAGCGTGGCGGGTAACCGTTGCGGCTCGGTAAACCCCACCCGGAGCAAGGCCAAGCAGGGACTCGACGGCCCCTCGAACAGTCCCGGGTAGGCCGCACGAGCAAGTCGGCAACGGCTTGCCAAGATGGATGACCGTCCTCGACAGAATCCGGCTTACAGACGGACTCGCATCGTGTCGGGGCCTCCGGGCCCCGACACCCCTCATGTGGTCTGTCGCACAAATGGTGTGAGGGTGTCTCCGAGGCATCGGCGTTCGCCTCGCAAGGACGCACAACGAAGGCGCACCCGTAGGTGCGTCAAGGCGGAGGACACCGCGAGCGGCGTCGAGGGCCGGAGAGACACCACAATCATTTGTAAGACGGGCCACTAGGGAAGAAGGACCCCCGCCCCCTTGGTTACCGTGACCGCAGTGAGCAGCCTCGTCGTGATCCCGTTCTGGTCGGAAGACACCGACGTCGTGGTGCGTAACGTCAACCACGCGGCGTCACATCCCAGGGTCGGGGAGGTCCTCTGTGTGGGCCGTGAGGTCGAGTCGACCTACGCCGCCATCGAAGAGGCCGCACCGGGTATTGCCCAATCCACAGATACGGCGGTCAAGGTCATCCAACAGGAGCGCATCGGCACCAAGCGGCCGGGAAAGGGAGACGGGATGAACACCGGCCTCCTCTACTTCGTGGGATCAGACCACCATCGACTCCACTTCTACGACGCCGATATCACGACATTCGACGGCTCTTGGATCACCAAGACCGAACGAGCAGCTGACCTCGGCCATGACATGGTCCGCTGCTACTTCCCCCGCTCCTCCACCGACGGGATGATCACCTGGATGATCACCAGACCACTGTTCGCCAAGCTCTTCTGGGACACTCCCCTGCCCAGGATCGACCAGCCGCTCGGAGGTGAGCTTCTCCTCAGTCGATCGGCCGCCGAGGCGCTGTCGTCCGACCGACGAGTGCTCG
This sequence comes from Actinomycetota bacterium, assembly GCA_034658975.1. Taxonomy (GTDB): domain Bacteria; phylum Actinomycetota; class Acidimicrobiia; order Spongiisociales; family ZC4RG35; genus SZUA-217. The sequence goes on along the minus strand of JAYEGJ010000094.1, from coordinate 5,655 downwards.
ACCAGAGCGACTGGGGAATCGATACCGCACTCACGTTCACGACCGTCGATCTCGGTCTCTCTATCTACGAGGCCTACATCCCCCAGGGAAAGGTCCACAAGCTCTACGGCGCTCTTACTGACATTCGCACAATGCTGATCGAGTGCTTCGAGGCGGCCAAGGGGTTCGCCGGAACCCGGCCTCACCCGGATTCGCCCCACCAGGTAGAGCCTCCCGAACGTGTCCCGGCTGAGATTGCTGACAAGGTCGGTTACGACAAGGCCGGCACGGTGGCTCTGCTTCTCGACTCCTGGTCCGATCGACAGTCAGACATCCTCTCCAGGTTCCCCACACCGATCGAGAGTGGCATGAAGGGCGCCCGGAACGGAGACGTCTCGTTCATGGATGAAAAGCGATGGGGACTTGCCCTCGACACGCTTTTGAGCGACTACCAGACCGGCGACCGGGATTGGGAGGAAATGCTGTTCCAACTCTGGATCATCCGGGTTCTCGCCTATTCACAGGATGTCGCCACACAGGGATATGACGAGGCGATGAGGTATCTCCGTGAGACGATCTTCGGGTACGTGTACGAGTCAAAGACAGGACACACCCTCGACTGACCGCTGATTACCTTCCCGTCCATGGAACAGTCATCAGCAGCGAAGTCGCCAAAGTGGATGTGGCCGGCCTTCGCCATTCCCGCGGCCGGTTTCCTCATCGCCCTGGCAGTCGACAACGAGACCGTCCGCATCGCTCTCAAGGCGATTCCCGTGCTCGTACTGGCATTGGCGGTTTGGTCGACGGCACCGCGCACCCAATACAGGCTATTGGTGTCAGTCGGACTTCTCTTCGGAGCCGGCGGCGATCTTCTCCTCGAGAAGGACCTCTTCGTGTTCGGCCTCGTCTCATTCCTGGTTGGCCATCTCTTCTACGTCCCGGCGTTCCTTGGCGACACCCGCGAGCCAAAGCTCCTTCTGGGGATCCCCTACCTGGCGTTCGGAGTCGGGCTCACGGTGTTTCTGGCCGAAGGAGCCGGCGACCTTCTCATTCCTGTCGCCGTATATGCAGTGGTCCTCTCGGTGATGGGATGGCGCGCCGCGGCGAGGATCGGAGCGGTGCCCCGCGTGACCGCTACTGCAACAGCGATCGGAGCCGCCAGCTTCATCGTCAGCGACGCGATCATCGCCATCGACAGATTCAACTCTGATATCGCAGGAGCCAGATGGTGGATCATGACGACCTACTGGCTCGCCCAGGGCCTGATCGCCTACGGCGCCATCAAACACGAGTCGCGTTCCTAATGCTGTGCGTTCGGTATACCGAACCTGCGCCGCGTAGAACCCGCATCTAGCCTCGAATCTCATGTGCGGCCGCTTCTCCATCACCGGTGACCTCGACTTCTACGCCGAGTACTTCGGTGTGGACGAAGTGGTGACTGACCCTCTGGCCAAGAGCTGGAATGTCGCTCCGACCGACCGGGTCTATGTGATCGCCGAACGAGACGAGAGCCGACAACTCGAGTCGATGCGATGGGGTCTGATTCCGCATTGGGCCAAGGACACCAAGAGCATCCACATCAACGCTCGCTCCGAGACGGTCGACACGACCGCGGCGTTCAGGGACTCCTTTGCCCGCAAGCGGTGTCTCATCCCCGCAGACGGATTCTACGAATGGGAACCACCCGAGGAGGGACGCACCCCGCATTGGGTGTACCGAGCCGACGGGCACCCCATGGTGTTCGCCGGGATCTGGGCAGCTCGAATCGACCCGGACACCGAGGAGTGGCAGAGGACCTGTTCCATCCTGACCACCGGCTCCGAAGGAGCGATTTCGGACATCCACGACCGAATGCCGATCTCTCTGCCTGCGAGCGTTTGGGACGCCTGGTTGGACCGCGATCTGACCAACCCCGAGGCGGCCAGATCGCTCCTCACGTCGATCGAGCCCGATCTGCTTATGGAGCACGTCGTGTCACGTCAGGTGAATTCGGTGAGGAACAACGGGCCTGAACTGCGAGACGGGATCGAACCAGAGACACTCTTCTGACGCCGCAATGCCAGCAGGTAGAAGCTATCCCTCGGTACGATTTCGAGTCTCTGAAGCTCCTCAGGACGCCATCTCTCATCGTCATCGCCGTGCTCGCCACGGCCTGCTCGTCGTTGACGGGCGACACCCCCACCGATTCCGTGGCGCCCACCGCCGACGTCCGGGAAACGACCACTTCGTCCCCATCGAGGGATTGTCTTCGGGTCACCGGAGGAACCGGTCCGGTCGATACCGGTGCACCGGCAACCGACGCGCTGTTTCTCGCCGGCCAACTCTTCCTCTGCGCCGATGACGTGGTGGTGGTCGATCCCGCGGACCTCAACGAAGTTGCAGTGGGAGCTCAGCTTGCAGCCGCTGTCGGTGGTCCACTCCTCTTCACACATCCCCAGGTCGCGGCCGAAGTGGGCCGTCTCAAGCCGCAACGGGTTCATTTGATCGGCTCGGTCGAAGTCCTGGCCCCTGTCGACAGCGAAGTGCTCACGCATCAAGTCTCCGATGCCGTCGCCTACGCACGTGAAGCCCTCGGTGTCACCGGCGAAGTCCTGCTTCCGGCCGTGGCCGACGCATCGACGGTGGTGGAGACCGTCAATGCCATTCGTGACCGGGATCGGGTTGTCGTTCCCCAGACAGCCTCCACGCCGACGACCGATACCAAGACTCCCCCCATCGACATCTCCGAGACTGTTCGCGGGCTCGCGGTTCCTTCGGACATGGATTCCATATGGATGGCCGACGCCTCCGATCCGGTGACCCTTCTTCTCGCCGCCGGAACCGGGCGGTCGGTTGTTGCGGGGGTGGTGGCAATCAATTCAAAAGACATCCTTGGGTACCCCGAGGTCGGCGAGGCAATTGCCGGCTACGAGGCTGATGAGATCAGATTGGTGGGTGGAGTCCCCGAAGCCGACGAATGGGAACTTCGCGTACTTGCCAACGGTCAGCAGGTGCCTGGAGGGGGCTTTTACATACTCCCGAAGGGCCATCAGCGCCGATACGTCGCCTTCTACGGCCACCCGGAGACATCGGGGCTAGGCGTGCTCGGAGAGCAGGATGGAGAGCAGACGATCGAGCGGATGCAGCCGTTCCTCGATGCCTACGAAGGTGACGGATCACAAACCATCCCGACGTTCGAGATAATCGCCACCGTTGCTGCTGCCAGCGCCGGCGACGATGGCAACTACAGCTACGAGTGGCCTTCGGAGACGTTCGACGACCTCATCGAAACCGCCGAGAACCACGATGCGTACGTCGTCCTCGACCTCCAGCCAGGGCGCTCGGACTTCCTCACACAGGCACAGAAGTATGAAGACTTGTTGAAGCTCCCCAATGTCGGTCTGGCCCTGGACCCGGAGTGGCGTCTCGGGCCGAACCAGGTCCATCTCGTCCAGGTTGGGCACGTGAACTCCGCCGAGATCAACGAAGTGATCGCGTGGCTTGGCGACCTGGTGCGGGACAACGGACTCCCCCAGAAGATGCTGTTGTTGCACATGTTCCGTCCGTTCATGATCCAAGACCGGGAAATCCTCGTGGACCGTCCCGAACTGCAAATCGTGATCCAGATGGACGGCGACGGGACCGAGCCGCAAAAGGACGCAACGTGGGACAACCTGCAACAAGGCTTCGAGGATGCCTTCTGGAGCTGGGGTTGGAAGAACTTCTTTGACGAGGACGAGCCGGGACCCCCGACCCCCGAAAGCACGATGTCCAAAGATCCAACTCCGGTGTATGTCAGCTACCAGTAGCGGCCGGTACCATCGGCCGACGCGACCCCAGCCGTCCTCGAGAGGAGCCCCGTGACCAAGTTCGCCTACTTCTGCGGCCATGAGCAATGGCAACCCGAAGAACTGGTCGAGCATGCAATCCTCGCCGAGAAGGCCGGCTTCGACATGGTTGTGGTCTCCGAGCACTTCCATCCCTGGGTGGACGACAGCTCCGCTTCCGGGTTCGCCTTCGCCACGATCGGCGCGATGGCCGCTGTGACCGACAAGCTCGAACTCGCGACGGGTGTGACAACTCCCCTTTTCCGTTACCACCCCGCAGTCGTCGCCCAGGCCGCGGCGACCTTGGACCGTCTTTCCGGAGGCCGTTTCACACTCGGCGTCGGTACCGGTGAGAACATCAACGAGGGACCGCTCGGCTACAACTTCCCGAAGTACGCAGAGCGCAACGCCCGCATGTCGGAATCCCTTCAGATCATGCGAAGGCTTCTCGACGGCGAGAAACTCGACTTCGACGGAGAGTTCTACAAGACCGACCGGGCGAAGCTCTACTCGCCACCTCTCGGTCCGGTGCCCATCCTCATGGCCGCCGGCGGACCCAAGTCGGCGACTCTGGCCGGCCAGCGGGCGCAGGGGGTCGTGACATCGGTGAAACACCCCACCGAGACATTTGAGCGTGTCGTCCATCCTCTCCGGGCCGCCGCATCCGAAGCCGGGAATCCCGAGCCGACCATCCTCGCAACGCGCTGGTCAATCGAGGCGTCGTCGCAGGACGAGGCTTGGGAGGCGTTGCATTCGTGGCGCGGCCTCCGCGCCCCCGGTCGCCTCGAGGCCATCGATCCCCAGACCCTCCGCGAGCGCGCAGATGAGCTGCCCCGCGAAGAGGTACTGGGCAGATACACCCTTGTCGAGAACGCCGCGGACGTGGTCGCCGCCTACCGGCCCCTGGTCGAAACACTCCAGGCCGACATCGTCACGTTCCAGATGGCATCGCTAGATCAGCCCGCGCTGATCGCCATGCTCGGATCCGAGGTCCTGCCGGTCCTCCGCGAGATCCACTAGCTCGACCTCGAGATTACTTCGATGAGTCGAAGGACGTCCTGGCTCAACTGAGGCGGAAGGTCCGGGGACACAGCGGCAACGAGAAGCGAGGGCACCACCGCCCGCAGCTCCTGAAGTATGAGGGCGGCATCGTCAGTTTCGGTGACGAGAAGACGTTCGGCCGGTGCGATCATCCTGCCGGCGAGGCCGCCGCCGAAGGACGCGAACACGTCGATCCGCCAGCCATCGACCTCCTGAGTGAACATCGTTCGTTGCGCTCCGTCATCCGCGATGACTGGAACCGACTGGAGTTCGAGACTGTCCTGAACCACGGCTTCTCCATCGGCAGTGGCGACATCACCGCTCAAGAACGTTGCCGAGCCCTGGGCGAATCCTGCCCAGAAATTTGCAGCAACCGAGGTGTCCTCCTGACGAATGGCAGCGGCGACATCGAGAAAGGAGGCCCCTTCGGCGAGAGAGGCCAGGGCGGCGTGACCGGGGACCGAGAGGTCGCTTGCCTCTTTGAACTCGGCCCGGTCCAGATGCTCGACCAACTCGTTCACGGCGTCCTGGGGACTCTCCGCCCCGGGCCCAAAGCCGACAGATTCTTCCACCGCGGTATCGCCACCACAGGCGGCAACGACAACCGCCAGGGGGATCAACAGTGCACTAGCTCTCATCTGCGATGTACTCCGGAAGGCGACCCGACTGGACAGCAAACTCTCGTTTGTCCTTGTGATTCAATCCGAGAGCGAACCACAACCACGCGAGATACCCGAGACCGATCACTTCTTTGACCCACCGCCACGGGTCGGAGAGCGCCCGCTCCCATGCGAGCGGCCAGTACGGCATTTCTCCGGGCGAGATGTCG
>JAYEGJ010000093.1:0-30038 GCA_034658975.1 Actinomycetota bacterium | reverse complement strand
GGTCCCCTGATCCTGGTCATCGGAATCGTGTCCGTGCTCGCAATGCTCGGCTACGTGGGCGGGCCCTTCCCGTACGGATACCGGGCCCTTGGAGAGGTTTTTGTGTTCACGTTCTTCGGTCTGGTGGCCACGGTCGGGTCGAGGTTCGTCCATGACGCCACCGCTCCCCTCTCGGCCTGGCTCCTCGCCATCCCGGTTGGGATGCTGGTCACTGCGATCCTCGTGGTGAACAACTACCGGGACATCGATACCGATCGGGCGGCAGACAAAAGAACCCTTGCCGTGGTGCTCGGCCGGGACCGCACTCGAACCCTGTTCGCGATCCTGGCCTACGGCGGATTTCCGCTGATCGTCTTCTTCGCCGTGTTCGGTTGGACGCCGCAGGCAACCATGTTTGCCGGCCTGCTCGCTCCTTTCGGATCGGGCCCTGTCCGCATCGTGTACGCCAAGACGGAAGGGGCAGCCCTGATCCGGGCGCTGCAACTGACATCGAAGCTCCATCTCTGGACTGGAGTCGTCCTCGCCGGTGGAGCGGCCCTGACTTTCTGAAACCGAATGACGACCTTTCGACGTCCAAAGGCCATGCGCAGACTTGCACTACTCATGGCCGTGGCCTTGGGCCTGACGGCGTGCCTGGGAAACGATTTCGGCGACAGCCTCCAAGGCTCGTGGGAACTCGAGTCGGGTACCTACGACGGGGAGCCGATCCCGATGGTGGACAGTCACCCCATCACCGTCACCTTCGATGGTGACGAGATCTTCGGAACCGCCGCCTGCAACGGATACGGCGGCAAGTGGCAGATCAACAACGGCACATTCCAAATCCTCGAGATGGCGTGGACCGAGATGGCATGCGGACCGCCTGCCGTCATGGATTCCGAAGCGGCCTATCTCGTTGCTATCTCCAACGTTGAGACGATCGAACCCAGTGACGGCAAGCTGATCATGACCGGATCGCGCACAGAGATGACGTTCACACAGCTCGATCCCGTGCCGACCGCCGAAATGCTCGGGACCGTCTGGGTCCTCGACGGACTCGTTGACGGCGAGGGTGTCAGCTCGGTATCGGGGGAGCGTGCCACTCTCGAGTTGTTCTCCGACGGCTCGTTCATTGGCTCCACTGGATGCAGGACCATCGCCGGGAGCTATGTCGACACCGGCGTGGATATCCAGTTCACCAGCTTCGCGGCCGAAGGTGACTGCCCGTCCGATCTGACAGAGCAGGACAGTCGCGTGATCAGTGCCCTCGAAGGTGGATTCCGCGTGGAGATCGACGGCGACCGGATGACCACGTGGGTCGCCGGCGACGAAGGATTGGCCTACAGCGCCGAGCAGTAACACAATCGGTCGCAACGACATGCGTGATCGAACGTCTGGGCCTGTTTTCTTGGACGTCGTGGTCGCGTTCTAGATTCCCGACAATGAGGTTTCGATGAGCAAGAAATGGGTATACGCATTCGACGAGGTCGCCGAGGCCCAGGAGGCGGTCGGAGGCGAGTGGGATGATGTCCGAGCCCTGCTCGGAGGTAAGGGAGCCAATCTCGGAGAGATGACCCGCATTGGGGTGCCCGTGCCACCGGGCTTCACAATCAGCACCGAGGCATGCAACGCCTATCTCGAGGTTGGGGAGGAGTTCCCGGAGGGAATGCTCGAGGAGGTCTCGGAGGCCCTGAAGAGGATCGAGGAGGCCACCGGGAAGTCCTTCGGCGACGCTTCGGACCCTCTGCTGGTTTCCTGCCGTTCCGGTGCGAAATTCTCCATGCCAGGCATGATGGACACCGTCCTCAACATCGGTATGAACGACGAGGTGGCGGAAAGTCTCGTCAAGCTCACTCAAGACGAGCACTTCGTCTACGACGCCTACCGGCGCCTGGTTCAGATGTTTGGCTCGGTCGTTCTCGGCGTGCGTGATGAGCCGTTTGAGCTCGTGTTGGAGCGGTACCGGAACAATCGTGGTGTTTCGTCCGACTCCGACCTCACCGCTGAGGACTTCCGTGCCATCACCGAAGAGTTCAAGGCGATCGTGGAACGTTATGCGGGCCGCAGCTTCCCCAACGACCAGCGAGAACAGCTCTCTCTGGCCGTCGAGGCGGTCTTCAGGTCGTGGAACGGCAAGCGGGCGATCGACTACCGGAACGCTGCCGACATCCCCCATGACCTTGGCACTGCGGTGAGCATCCAGACGATGGTCTTCGGCAACATGGGCGAAGACTCCGCCACAGGTGTGGCGATGTCACGAAACGCAACCACCGGCGAGTCCCATCTGGAGGGTGACTATCTGATCAACGCCCAGGGCGAAGACGTCGTGGCCGGTATCCGGGTCACCAAGCGCATGGACGAGATGGCGACCGAGATGCCGGAGGGTTACAAGGCGTTCGCCGAGATCGCCAGACGGCTCGAGAAGCATTACCGCGAGATGCAGGACATGGAGTTCACCATCGAGCGTGGTGAGCTCTGGCTGCTCCAGACCCGTGACGGCAAACGGACTGCCCAGGCTGCGGTGCGGATCGCAGTTGACATGGCAGAGGATGGCCTCATATCCAAGGAGGAGGCCATCACCCGCGTGACCCCGGCGCAGATCGACTTCTTCCTCCATCCTTCGTTCGCGGTCGAGACGAAGAAAGCCGCCAAAGACGAAGGACGGCTGCTTGCCACCGGGCTCAATGTCTCCCCGGGTGCCGCGGTCGGTGCAGTTGCCTTCGACGCCGACCTGGCGGAGCGGTGGGCCAAAGAAGAAGGGCGCGAGGTGATCATGGTCCGACCCGAAACCAGGCCGGACGACGTTCACGGCATGCTCGCAGCCAACGGAATCCTCACCAGTCGCGGCGGGCGCACCAGCCACGCCGCACTGGTCGCCCGCCAGTTTGGCAAGCCGGCGGTCGTCGGTGCCGAGGAGCTGGAGATCGACCTGAACGAGCGCGTCCTGCGAGTGGGTGACCGCGTGGTGCGGGAAGGGGAGGAGATCTCCATCGATGGCACCGCCGGCGACGTGATCCTGGGTCGCGTGGACACACAAACGCCCGACCTGGAGAACGAATGGCTGAAAACGCTTCTCGGGTGGGCCGACGAGTTCCGGGATATCGGTGTGTGGACCAATGCCGACTACCCCGAAGACGCGCTACTTGCCCGGAGTTACGGAGCGGAGGGCATAGGCCTCACCCGGACCGAGCACATGTTCTTCGACCAGGAGCGCCTCCCGTTAGTCCAGAAGATGATCATGGCAGTGTTCCCTGCCGAACGGGCGGACGCACTGGAGCAGCTCCTCCCCTTCCAGAGAGAGGACTTCGCCGGCTTGTTCCGCGCCATGGACGGCCTTCCGGTGACCATCAGACTGATCGATCCCCCGCTCCACGAGTTCCTGCCGAGCTACGAGGAGATCACCACGGATCTCGCGGATCTGAAGATCCGCATTCGGTCGGCTGGATCACTGAAGGAGATAAACGACCTTCTTGGCAGGATCGAAGAAAAACAGCACATGCTGCAACGGGTTGAGAGCCTTCGGGAGGCCAACCCGATGCTTGGGCTGAGGGGGGTCCGTCTCGGAATCATTCTCCCGGGTCTCACGAAGATGCAGGTACGAGCCATCTTCGAAGCCGCATGCCTGGTCGCCGATGAGGGTATCGAGGTCCACCCCAAGATCATGATCCCGCTGACTTCGCATGTGAACGAGCTGGCCCGACAGCGCGGGAGCCTTGAAGAAGAGGCAAGGGCTGTGATGTCGGAGCAAGGCATCGAGGTCGACTACGAGTTCGGGACGATGATCGAGATCCCCCGGGCGGCACTCACCGCCGACCAGATTGCGAAGTACGCCGAGTTCATCTCCTTCGGCACGAACGATCTAACGCAGATGACATTCGGGATCAGTCGTGACGATGCGGAAAAGGCATTCCTCGTGCAGTATCTGGAGGAAGGGATCCTGGAGAGGAACCCATTCGCCACTATTGACGAGGACGGGGTGGGCGCCCTGATGAAGATCGCCGTCGACAAGGGCCGCTCGACCCGAGAAGGCCTGAACGCCGGAATCTGTGGCGAGCACGGCGGCGATCCCGAGTCCATAGCTTTCTGCCGGAGGCTCAACCTCGACTACGTGAGCTGCTCACCACCAAGAGTGCCGGTGGCGCGGCTTGCCGCTGCCCAGGCGGCAATCCGCGAGCCCCACATGTGACACGCAGGCAGATCTCAGCCCAGGGTCTCCACGATCCGGCGTATCCGATCCGCCACGATCGCAGGCTTCTCCATAGGGAGGAAATGGCCCGAGCCAGGGACGATCTCCAAACCTGCGCTCTTGAACTGCGTCGCCTGGAGACGAGCGAAGTCGGGCGGTGTGGTGTCCGACTCCTCCCCGGCGAGGACGAGAACCGGGATCTCTATCTCCCCGAGACGATCCCACGTGTCATGGGCGTTGGAACCCCGGTAGACATCGGCTTCCAGGTCGGGGGCGCAGGCGAGCTCGACCGGTCCGTCGCCGACCAGCCCACACCTCATGTATGCCTCGAGTGCCCCGCTGTCCCATCCGGCGAAGGCACCCTTCGAGGACCAGTTCTCCAGGGCGGCCTCCCGCGACTCGAACGTCTTCCTTCGCCTGACAGCGAGAAGGCTGAGTGGATGGTCTAGCCGTCCGTGGGGCCCCGGGAAGATGATCGGCTCGATCAGCAGGAGGAATCGGAAACGTTCGGGGTCCGCCAGTTGCGCCATTGTCAACGCCGCCGCCCCCATGGAATGGCCCACCCCAATGCCACCGGGTTCTGTCTCGTCAAGGACCTGGCAGCCGAAGCGTCGCCAGTCGACGGGCACCTGCAACTCCGGACCATGCCCGTGACCGGCGAAGTCCCAGGCGACACACTCGACGCCGTCGAGACCTGCAATCACGGGATCCCAGACGGATCCGCAGAAGGAGGTGGCGTGGGCGAAGTAAACCGTCATGCGAGGCGGGGAGGCTAACCAGGTTTCGATTCAGAAGAGTGCCCCAACCTTTCGCCTTTGTGCCCTATTGGCATACCACTCAGCATTGGTACCTTCGGGGTGTCCAACCTCTCTGGAGATTGTTTTGCCACACCTGTACGACTTCAAAGACGCCGACGGTCAGAACAAAGACCTCTTCGGCGGCAAGGGCGCCGGTCTTGCCGAAATGACACATCTCGAGCTTCCAGTGCCCCCAGGATTCACCATCACCACCGAGGTCTGTCGCCACGACATGGAGCATGGCGACCTGCCACACGACCTCTGGGACGAGGTCGATGAGGCCGTTGGCCGGCTCGAAGAATCCACCGGGCGCACCTTCGGCATGGGCCCGGCACCGCTGCTGCTTTCAGTTCGCTCCGGCGCCAAGTTCTCCATGCCCGGGATGATGGACACTGTCCTCAATCTCGGGATCAACGACGAGGTGGTCAAGGAGCTCATCGAATGGTCGGGCAACCCGCACTTCGCATGGGACGCCTACCGCCGGTTCGTCCAGATGTATGCCGACGTCGTCCTCGACGTCGGAGACCATCAGTTCCAGGACGTGCTCACCAAGCTTCGCGAGGAGCGAGGGGTCAAAGACGACTCCGAGCTTGCAGCCGAGGACCTGGAGAGAGCGACGCGAACCTTCCAGGCGATCGTCGAAGAGAAGGCACCGGGCCGGCTGCCCACGGACCCTCAAGACCAGCTCCGGGGTGCAATAAGCGCCGTTTTCAAGTCCTGGAGCAACAAACGCGCCATCTCGTACCGACGCCTCAACCGCATCCCCGATTCTCTTGGGACCGCCGCCAGCGTCCAGATGATGGTGTTCGGGGACCTCGACGAGGAATCCGGCACCGGCGTCTGCTTCACCCGCGACCCGGCAACGGGCGAACAGGTTGCCTACGGCGACTATCTGCCAAGAGCCCAGGGCGAGGATGTAGTTGCCGGTATACGAAACACGATGTCCCTCGATGAGCTGAACGACCTGCACCCCATGTGCCACGACCAGTTGCTCGAGATAATGGACGGGCTGGAGCATCACTACAGCGACATGCTCGACATCGAGTTCACTATCGAGAAGGGGATTCTCTACATCCTTCAGGTTCGGTCGGGAAAGAGGACTGCCGAGGCGGCGGTCCGGCTGGCCGTGGGGATGGTTCATGAGGGGCTCATCGACAAGGCCACCGCCGTCACCAGGGTGGACCCCGACTCACTGGAACAGCTGCACCGACCGCGCATTGACCCGGACTCTGATCAGAAGCCGCTGTTCAGCGGTGTTGCCGCTTCACCCGGAGCGGCCGCGGGAGTCGTGGTCTTCGACGCTGACGACGCGGTCGAAGCCGAGAAAGAGGGGAAGGCCTCGATCCTGATGCGCCCCGAGACCACGCCGGATGACATCCACGGCATGGCCGCTGCGGTCGGAATCCTCACCAGCCAGGGCGGAAAGACGTCTCACGCCGCCGTCGTTGCTCGTGGGATGGGCACGCCCGCCGTCACCGGAGCCGCTGCCCTGCTCGTGGACGTCTACAACAAGGTGGGTCACGTTGGCGATGTCGACATCCATGAAGGCGATTTCATCACCATCGACGGCACCTCGGGCGGTGTCTACGTCGAGAATGTCGAGTTGATCGCACCGGAGAAACTCCCCGACCTCGAGGAATTGCTCGACTGGGCCGACGAGATCCGGACGATGGGTGTCCGTGCCAATGCCGATCTCCCCCCCGATGCCAAGGAAGCGCGTCGGCGAGGAGCGGCCGGCATCGGCCTGGCTCGCACAGAGCACATGTTCGTCGGCGAGCGGACCGCGGTTTTCCAGCAGATCATCCTCTCCCCTTCATACAACGAGAGAACAGAGGCGCTCCAAGAACTCGAGGCCCTACAGATCGGGGACTTCGAGGGCATCCTCGAAGCGATGGATGGGCTCCCGGTGGTGGTCAGGCTTCTCGATCCACCGCTTCATGAGTTCTTGCCGTCACGTCTCGAACTCGAAGAGCAAGCTCTTCGCAGGGTTCGGGCCGGCCGGCCCATCGACGACCTGATGGCGATGTCGGAGCAGGTCGCCCGATGGGAAGAGGACAACCCGATGCTCGGACTGAGAGGCGTGCGCCTCGGCATCATGTTCGACCGTCTCTACCGTATGCAGGCTCACGCCGCGCTCAAGGCGATAGACCGACGACTCGATGCCGGCGGAGACCCGCGACTCGAGATAATGATCCCATTGGTCTCGACCATCGAGGAGCTGATACGGGTCAAGGAGATGGTGGAAGAGGAAATCGCCATCGCCGCCGAGCGCAGCGGGAGGGACTACGACATCCCGATCGGGACCATGATCGAGTTGCCGCGGGCCGCCCTGACCGCGGGCGACATCGCCAAGGTCGCCGAGTTCTTCTCCTTCGGCACCAACGACCTGACCCAGATGACCTACGGCCTCAGCCGTGATGACGCCGAGGGCCTGTTCCTTCGCGACTACATCGACATGGGCGTGCTCAAGTCCGATCCTTTCCAGACGATCGATCAGGAGGGTGTCGGACGTCTCATGCGTCTCGCATGCAAGGAAGGCCGTGCGGCTCACCCGGGCCTGACACTTGGCATGTGCGGTGAGCACGGTGGTGATCCCGAGTCCATCGCCTTCGCCTTCGAACTGGGCCTGGACTACGTGTCCTGTAGCCCACCCCGAATCGAAGGAGCGAGGTTGGCCGCCGCACAGGCAGAGCTGGGAGCCCGGTAGTGCCCCGACCACTAACGTTTGCCGCGTTCAGTACGGCCAGTGACGCCCCTGGCTGTGTCCTCGTCCTCGACGAACGGACGGGTGCGCCTTCGTCCTGCGTCCTTGCCAAAGACGTCCCTGCCTCGCCCTGAACATCGCCAACGTTTGTGGCCAGAGCACTAGCTCCCGAACCGCTCGACAAGTAGCCGGAGTTCGTCGACGCCTTCGCCGGTGGTCGCCGTGGTCACCAGGATCTCTGCGCCCCTGGCGTCGGCAGCCTCGGTGAGGGCGCGTCGGACGTCCTCGACCCCTGGGCGGTCGCCTTTGTTGACCACGAACACGTCGGCGATCTCGACGATCCCGGCCTTGTCCGCCTGGATCTGATCACCCCAGGAAGGGCCGACAACGAGAACCACCGGGTCGGCGATGTGCATCACCTCTACCTCGGACTGTCCCACCCCAACGGTCTCCACGATGAGGCGATCGAACCCGGCGTGACGCATAAGACGAATGGCGACGGCGGCAGCCTCGGCGAGACCACCAAGGTGTCCGCGAGCGGCCATCGATCTGATGTAGACACCGTCGTCGTCCACGTGCTGCTGCATCCGAATCCGGTCACCGAGAATCGCTCCGCCGGTTATCGGGCTGGACGGGTCGACCGCCAGAACGGCCACCGTTTCGCCTGCTTTGCGGAACAAGGAGATCAGGGCGGAGATGAGAGTGGACTTGCCCACACCGGGTGGGCCGGTGATCCCGATGATGCGCCCGGGCTCCCCGAGCGCGCCCGCTTCCTCGCCGCTCTCGACGAGGGTTATGGCGCGGGAAAGCGCCTTACGATCGCCTGAGGCAATGGCTTCGAGGAGGGCAGCGTCCATCGCCGAAAGCCTAAGTGGTGAGACCTTGGCTCAGAGGGTTGGAAGGGTGATGCTGATGTCGGCGGTCGCCTCTTCGAGGGTTCCGGGAGCGTCGGCGGATGCTCGCACCTCGCGAACCCCGGGCACGCGATCCTTCAGAATCCGCTCGATACCGGCCTTGAGAGTCATCATCGACAACGGGCAGCCGCCGCAGGCGCCAACCATCTGAAGGTCGACGACGCCATCCTCGGTGCCCAACAGGACGATGTCACCGCCATCGGCCTGCACCGCAGGACGGATGTAGTCGAGGGCCTCGTCGAGCTTGTCCCCGTCGATGGGGACGTTGAGCTCTTCGCTCGAAGCGATCGAAATGGGTGTGGGTTCTGGCATCGGTGTTGGAAACCTCGGCGTGACTCTGCTTGTTCCGCAGTGTAGAGGCCGACTCAGCTTCTCTCCACTGCCGCGCCGAGCGAGCGAAGGCGCCCGGCGAAGTCCTCGTAACCGCGATCGATGTGGACGGCGTCGCCGACTTCGGTGATGCCGTCGGCGCGAAGCCCGGCAAGGACGAGTGCAGCTCCTGCCCGGATGTCAGGGGCGAGCACGGGGCAGCCGGAGAGGCTGTCGACACCCCGGATGATGGCGTGCTGTGCCTCGATGGAGATGTCGGCTCCCATGCGTGCAAGTTCGCCCACATACCGGAAGCGGGCGTCATAGAGGTTCTCGGTGATGACCGACGTCCCCGATGCCACTGCCAATAGGGCCACCATCTGGGGATGCATGTCGGTGTGAAATCCGGGGAAGGGCAGGGTTGCGAAATCGACAGGGTTGGGGCGCTCCGGCCCGGTGACCCGGATCCATCCATCCCCACGCTCAACACCACAGCCGGCATCCTCGAGTTTCAGCAGCTCCATGCGCAGACTCTCGGGATGGCATCCTGTGATGGTCACGTCACCACCCGTGATCGCTCCGGCGACGGCGTAGGTGCCGGCCTCGAGACGGTCGGGGACCACGTTGTGCTCGACGGGCTGCAGTTGGTCCACCCCTCGAATCGTGACCAACGAGGTGCCGCCCCCGGTGATATCCGCTCCCATGGCGGTCAACTGGGCGATGAGGTCTTCGATCTCGGGCTCACGGGCGGCATTGACGATGACTGTCTCGCCTTCGGCGAGGACGCCTGCGAACAACATGTTCTCGGTTGCCCCGACCGACGGGAATGGAAGCTCGACCTCCTGTCCTTGGAGCTTCCCGTCGACGCGCCCGACCAGCTCGCCATGGACCAGTTCGAACTCGGCTCCCATCTTCTCCAGGCCGTCCATGTGCATGTCGATCGGTCGCGAGCCCAGGTCGTCGCCGCCAGGGAGGGCGACACGGGCTATCCCGCTTCGGGCAAGGAGGGGACCGAGGACGACGATCGACGCACGCATCTGACGGACCAACTCGATGGGAGCCACAGGGTTGAGATCGGTGGGGACGACAATCCAGAGCTCGTGGTCGTTCTGGTCCACCTTGCACCCCGTGTGCTCGAGCACCTGACACATCAGCTCGACGTCGACGATCGACGGAACATTGGTCAGCCGGTGCCGGCCCGGAGCAAGGAGGGTCGACACCATCTCCTTGAGAACGGCATTCTTCGCTCCCAACACCTTCACCGTTCCGCGGAGGGAGTGGCCACCTTCGACAACGAACTTTGCCATTGCCGCGACGGTAGTTGCCGCCGGTCGATTCTCCGGCGACCGGGGGAGCACCGTGCCGAAGGTCTAGAACCGAGGTCCTCGATCACATACGTTCGAACTGCCCCCCCGACTGGAACGCACCCGGGTTCGCAATCTGGGATATGTGGGTTCGAGTCCCACCGGGGGGCGAACCTTGACCTGGATATCTTGACTGTCACAACCAGAAGCCCTGTAGAATGAAGGCATTGCGAACCTGGGGAATGCAGATCCCAGAATTGTGGAAAGGAGCCTCTTCGGAGGCTCCTTCCTATTCCACGGTCGAGCAATCAAGAAGCCCCCGCCGGAGGCGAGGGCGGACAAGTCCGAATCTGTCTTAGCCAACCCGTACCTTCGTCGTGTGGGAGCGGAATGCAGCATCAAGAGTTGTGAACGGTCGGCTGTCACGCGCGACTACTGCGAAATGCACTATCGGCGCGTGCTGAGGACTGGAGACTCGGGACCACCCGGCCCACTTCGTGTCAAGGGAGTCTGCCGGGTTGACGGTTGCGAGGCCGTCGTCGACGCCAAAAACCTCTGCCACGGCCACTACCAGCGATTGCTGAGGACAGGGAGAGTCGACGAGTCGACGCCGTTTCGCCGACCCGGGCCCACCTGCTCGGTGGAGGGATGTGACCGCCCTCGAAAGTCTCGTGGATACTGCGCTGCCCACTACAAGCGGGTTCTGAAGCATGGTCACCCACAATCAGACATCCCGATCCGGATTGCAGAAGGAGAGGGGTCCATTGCCCACGATGGTTACCGCTACGTTCCGGTCCCACGAAGCGTGCGCCATCTGACAGGAGGCGTTGCATGGATCAGCGAACACCGACTTGTGATGGCAAAACATCTCGGTCGAACGCTGACCTCGGATGAACAGGTCCATCACATCAATGGTGTGCGGCATGACAACCGAATCGAGAATCTCGAGCTCTGGTCGACCTCACATCCTGCCGGCCGACGAATCGAAGACCTCCTTGAGTTCTGCCAGGCCATGCTCGAGCGCTACGGGGACGAGTTCGAGCTCACGTGGCCACCCAAGGAACACTCTGAGAGGCCATCGTCCCGAACAGGGATAAACCCCCTGTGACCAGGGGGTTTATCGTAGTCCCGAGGAGATTTGAACTCCCGTTTCCGGCTTGAGAGGCCGGCGTCCTTGACCCCTAGACGACGGGACCGGGTCGGGCCGACCTGAGTCGGCCTCGCTCGGGGGGAAGGACTCGAACCCTCAATAACAGGGCCAGAACCTGTCGTGTTACCTATTACACCACCCCCGAACGCGCACAACGTGAAGTCATACGGGGTAGGGCCAAAGGTTAATCCGAGCGTCGGGAGAGTGTGAAGTTGGAGTCGAGCGTGTGCAAGAAACCCGGGCAGCGCATGTAGCTGCACACGCTTAGGGCAGGATCACCGTCCGCACCCCGCCGTCGAAGGCCTCGAGACGGTCCAGCGCGTCGTTGATGGCCCCAGCCTCCAGCGGCACCGTCCCCGTCACGACATCGGAAAGATCCAGGCGACCGGATACCACCAGGTCGAACAGCTCGCCGATCTCGGTTCCAAAGTGGTCGCTGGCGCCAATCACCTCGGCCTCACGCAGAACGAGATCGTTGAATGAGTGAAGCTGAAACGGCTCGTGGGCCAGACCCACGGCCACTGCTCTTCCCTGAATGCCGAGGGCGTCGACACACGCCCGCATCGTCTCTGGCAGCCCGACCAACTCCAGCGCCACGTCGACGCCGAGTCCGCCGATTTCCTCAGGGCGTACAGGCACGGCCCCCAGATGCTCCACCATCTCCAGCTTCCGCGCGTCGATGTCGACGCCATACACCTGAGAAGCCCCCAGGGCTTGGGCGATCTTGATCGCGGACATGCCGAGACCGCCACACCCGACCACCGCCACCGATTCCCCCTCGGTGAAACGACCCTTGCGCAGGGCATGAAGAGAGGTCGATGAAGAGCACATCATGACTGCGGCGATCTCTGCGGGAATGCTCTCCGGGATCAAATGGGCATTGCGCGCGGGCACGACAACCGACTCGGCGTATCCGCCGTCCCGGTTCAATCCGAACATCTCACCCGTCTCGCAGAACTGCTCGCGGCCGGCCAGGCACTGGTCACACTCGCCACAGCTCACCAGGTAGTGGATGGCAACACGGTCACCCACTGCCAGGTCGTCGACATCAGGGCCGAGGGAGGCGACCACCCCGGCGATCTCGTGACCTGGAGTTAGCGGAAGCACCCCCACCGGTCGCGAGCCCGATCGGTAGTGAACATCGCTCCGGCAGATGCCAGCTGCCTCGACGCGAACCTCGACCTCGCCGACCGCCAGGGGCTGCATGGGGAGATCGACCTCCACCAGAGGCTGACCCAGCTCAACCAGTTGCACCGCTTTCATCGGCCCTGAGGGTAGAGGGACACTAAGGGATCAGACGCGGTGAAGCGGTGGCCGAGCCACGCACCAGCAACGGTTCGTCGTCGTCTATGAACACGCCGAGAAGCAGGAGTTCGACCGTGTTCTCCACCGTGACCGAGACGGAGCCGGGCGTTACCGAAACACTGATGCTCGTCGGTGAGACGTCCTGGGTGTCGACCGACAACATGGCGAGTTGACGGCTGCGGGTCACGTCAAGA
Source organism: Actinomycetota bacterium (assembly GCA_034658975.1). GTDB lineage: Bacteria > Actinomycetota > Acidimicrobiia > Spongiisociales > ZC4RG35 > SZUA-217. The sequence goes on along the minus strand of JAYEGJ010000093.1, from coordinate 17,196 downwards.
ACGACCTCGCCGGTCGCCCGATAGTGCTCCTCGTCGATTCCCGAGGCGCCGGCCAACGCTGCCGAATCGGCAATTGAGGCCAACTCGCGCTGCATCGCAAGTCCTCGCCAATAATCGAGTGACAACCCGCCGAAAAGCAACAGGAGCATCGAGAGACCCAGCATCCAGATCGTCACCGAGCCCCGATCCGAGCGTCTCAATCGAGGCTCCGATACAGATCGACCGGCTCGGAGTGGTATCCCTTCACCCACAGCCCGCCAACACCTCCCCAAGGAGTCTGGATCAGCGGCGTCCACAGCTCCAACGCGGCCTCGACAACGGACCCACGATCCATCGAACAGCCGCCGGCGAATCCGACCGATGGCTGGGCGCCGCACCACCCGAGGCGAACGGTGCCCTGATCCAATGAGTAGTTGGCCATGGCGCGGTTGACGACATCCGCCCCTCGGTCGGTGTCGAGCTGCAACACGGCAGCCCGTGCCGCCTCGGCGGCGACCGAGTCGGCGATCACGCGCCGTTCGGACCACGGACCGAAGGCGGACACGACCAGGGCCACCGGCAGCAACAGGACGCCGGCCGCCATCGCCATTTCGACGGCGGCGTGCCCTGAGTCCTTCACGGAACCACCTCCAGCGTGGCCTCGGTGACCAGGTCGAACGGGAAGTCCGGGCTGGCGAATGTCCACCCCTCGAAGATCCCGGTGGCGCGGGCCTGCATCGAACCGTCCACGACGACGCATCCGAGAGTCACCGAATCGGACATTCGCCCGCCAAGCAACTGGCCCAAGACCGCCGATGCCTTGTCGGCACATTCCGAGGACGCGCCACTCAGCGCTCCGGCCCGGGCTCCCTGGTCCAGCGCCGAACGAACGGCTCCGCGTCCGTATTGGACGACGACAAGGTTCGCCAGCATGAGGAAAAGGAGCAGCCCGAGAGCGGCAGCAAGAAGGAATTGGACGGAGGTGACCCCCCGATCCTTCAGCCCCCTATCAGTTCGCCTCTTATCCACCCAACAATGTCCAAGCCAAGCGCTTGCAGCGCACCCCAGATAACCACCAGGGCCGCGATCGCAAGCGCGGCGTTCCCCATCAGTTCAGCCGTATTCAGTCCCCGGTCGTCGGTCCGCATGGCTTCCGCCCATGCGCGTAATGCCGGCAGCATTGTTTGCCTCCCTTATTGCCAGCTCGTTATCAAGTACGGAAGAGGAGCGGCCACAAAGAGGATCAGCACCGGAGCGAGGATGGCGATGGTCGGCAAGAGCATCGCCGCTCTACGTTTCGTTGCTGTCCGCTTCACGGACTCCCTCCGCGTTTCCCGTACATCTTCAGAAAGTGCAAGAAGGGCCTGGCCGAGGTCGGCGCCGCGCTCTTCGGCCGAGGCAAGAAGGCGGTAGGTGCGCGAGCAGAAGGGCTCAGGACTGATCTCGGCAATCCGGCGAAAAGCATCGGGTCCCGACCATCCCGCCCGGTGCAGGCGCAGCGCCTCGTTCAACTCGTCGACCACCGCACCACGCCCCCGCGTGGTGGTCGCCTTGACGGCCTGGATGACGCCGCCTCCGGCGCGAACCCTCATCGCCAGCAGCTGATTGACCGTGTAGACCTCGATCCTCATCATCTCCCGCCGATCCTCGATGGCACGATCGAGCCGGCCTCTCGTGCGAGTGGACCCGATGACCAATCCAAGGCCGGCGAGTGCCAGACGAACAGTGATTGAGGCACCCACGACCTGGCCAAAGACAACGGACACAAGAAGAGTCACGGTGAGAGTTCGCAATTGGACGAGCCGATACGCCGTGAGCATCTCCGTTTCCGGTAGACCCTGAAACCAGCCGGCCTGGCGGAGGCGAACAAGGGTGACCGGCTTGCCCCCACGATCCAACATGCCACCCAGCCAATGTGCCGCGTCCCGGATGATCGGACCGAAGATTGCTCCTATCACTCCCGAAGGAGCCGGACCGGCGGTCGTCGATATCGAGGGGGTCACATAAGGCCGGACACGGGTGGAGAGACGGCGAGGAGGCGGTATCAACACGCGAACGAGGGCAGCCGCCAGGAAGGCAGACGACAGGGCTGCGACCAGCGTCAAAGGATCGAAGCCGATCATCGCGTCTGACCTCCAAAGACTCTCGGTTCCGGCGGCTGGGATCCCAACTTCGATGCGATTGCGATCCCAAAAAGGCTCATGACCGCGCCAATAGCCACCACGAGAATCCCCACCGGCGTTGAGTAGAACTCGCGAAAAGCCCCCGACTGGGCTGTCATTGCCACCAGCACCAACCAGGGCAATACGAAGACGACTCGGGAGTTGATCTTCTGCTCGAGCGCCTCGGTCCGGATCTGCTCGAGCGTCCACGCATCTCTGGTGGTTGCATCGGCCAGGTCGGAGAGGATCTCCGGGACGACAACCCCTCCGCGTTCGTGGGCCAATATCAGGATCTCAATGATCCTGTCGGACGTCGGGTCGGCGAGGTCCTCCTTGACCATCTCGAGGGCGGCCACCAACCCGAGACTTCTCGCGTACACGTCGAAACCGGCAAAGGCATCCCGGAGCGGCTCCGGCCCGAAGGACGCCAGATTCTCGATTGCCATTCCTAGGGATGCGCCGGACCGCACCGACGAAAGCAGATCCCGAAGTCCGTCGGGCCACGCCTCCTGAACCTCGGCAATCCGATTGGAGCGCTTGCGGGCGAAGTACGCCTTGGGGAGCGTGGCCACCACGAAGGCTGGGGCCAGTGCAACGACAACCAGCTCGGTCAAGGCAAGGACGACAAGGAATGTCACACCGGCGAGACCAATGACGGTTGACCAGAACTGAAGCGCCGAAACGTCGATCCCCGGAATGTCACCCGGAGATTTCGCCGCCACAGACGCCGATCGGATTCGTCTGGCTCCGATGAGCAACCTGCCAGTCAGGAAGACGGCTACGGCTGTCACCAAGGCTGCGAGGTAGCTCACCAGTCCTCCAACCCGTCTTGAAGGAGAGCCGCCATCGACAATCCATCGGGGAGAGCCTGGGCGAGACGCCGGGACAAGGCCTCGGGAGGAAGCGCACCGGACCAGGTGAGAGGAGCCCCCAGACGATCCCGAATGAAGATCGGCTCGGTTGAGAAATCGTCGTGGAGCGAGGGCACGACTGCTCTAACCTCCATCGTCTCCCGACGTATTCGCGAACCGGTGGGGTCGGATCCCCGATCGAGATGAACGACGAGATCGATGGACGACGAGAACACCTTGCGGACCACCCTCTCTGGGACGTTCTCTCCGGCCATCAAGGCGGCGTTGACCAGGGCATCGAGGGCCTCGCTTGCGGAGTTGGCATGGATCGTGCAGGCCATGCCACACCCGGCGTTGACAGCCCTCGTCAACTCGAAGGCCTCAGCGCCTCGGACTTCACCGACCACTATCAGGTCGGGGCGCATGGCCAAGGTCACCTTGACCAGGTCTCGCAGGCTGATCTCTCCGGTCCCGTCGAGACTCGGCGGGCGCGCCTCGTAGTAGGAGCCATGGACCATTGGGACATGGAGTTCGCGCACCTCCTCGCATGCCCTGATGCAGTGCTCGACCGGCACGGCGGCGATCAGGGCAGACAAGAACGAGGTCTTCCCGGACCCCGGCTGGCCCGAGATGATGACGGAGGCCGACACTTGCATCGCCAGGGACAGGAACGAAGCGGCCTGAGGCGTCAACGAGCCAAGCTCCACCAGCGATTCGAGCGACTGTCTCCGCAGCGCGTACCTGCGAAGTGTCGCCGAGAGGTGATCTCCCACCGGTGGGATGACAGCGGTGAGCCTCGCCGAGCCGTCGAGCACCCTCGCCTGTGCGACCGGGCTGGAGGCATCGAGACGCCGATCCGTTGTGGCAATGAGCTGCTCGACCGTCTGGCGGTTCTCCGCCTCCGTCGTCGGAACATCGATTGCCCGCAGCGACCCACTGGCCTCGAGATATGTGACCGCATCTCCCTCGATGAATATCTCCTCAACATCGGGACGCTCGAAGAGTCGCGCAAGTGGCCCCCTGCCGGTGACCGAATCGACCAATCTGTCGACGGTCGCTCCGGGATCGGCCAGCGAATGGCCCTCACCCAGGTGGGCCATTCTTTGATATTCGTCGACGGTCCCGGTCAGCAGTTCGCGGACCTCGTCGAGCTGGGTAGCAGGATCGATCCCCGAGCCATCGATCTTGTCGAGCGCCCTCTTCCTCAGGACCTCATAGACGTCGGTAGTCAAGGTGCCACCCGCTCGGCGACGAGGTCGGCCATACGCCGGGTCGCCCTCGAGAAGGGGCCTCGCTGCGCCGCATTCCCCTCCCACGTGTCAGCAACGAGACGGGGGTCTTCAGGAACCACGACAAACGGATGCCCGGGGAAAGACGTCTGAAGCTCTGTTCGAATCTCGGCCTTGTGGAATCGGCGGGTTGAGGCCCGGTTGACCACAAGAAGAAGTGGAAGGTTGTTCCACCGAGCCTCGATCTGCTCGACGGCCACGATGAGCCGGGACAAACCGACGGGATCGCCCGATCCCACCACAGCGACCGAGTCGAAGGTGCTGAGAATCCCACCCGGCACCGAATGTTGGGATCCCAGGTCGACGACCAGCGCCGAGGTCATCCCGCCAAGGGAGTCGATCAGCATCGACAGCTCCGAGTGAGAGAGCGGTGACGGACTTCGCAAGTCGGCTATTCCTCCCATCACTCTGAGATCACCGGTCTCGTGGAGCGACGATCGGACATCACCAGATCCGTGAACAGCGGCGTCCAACGCAGTGCGGATGTTCGGATGAACCGGCAGGTCGAGCCGCTGAGCCACACTGGGCCAACGCGAGTCGGCGTCGATCAGCACCGTCGGCAACTGGTTGGCCAGCCCTTGGGCCACTCCGATGGCGATCTCGGTGGCACCGACTCCGTCGGTGACGCCCAATATTCCGATGGACCAGCAGGGCGCGGTCGGAACATGCGCAGGCTCGACAACGGGACCCCGGTGACCGATTGCCGAACGTGCCGTTGACAGAAACTCCTCGGGGCTCGCCTCCGTTTCGATCACGTCGCTGATACCGCACTCGAGCAGACGCCGCTTCGCATGGGAACCGTCGACAGGTGAGAACACTCCCACCACCTCTGCTCCTGACCTCTTGACCTTTGCGATCAAACCCGGTGAGAGGAACGAGCACACGTCGTCGATGAGAAGCACGTCGTATGCGCTGTCAAAGGCCTGATCGGGGAGCATGACCCGTGTCACCACCTTTCCCCCACCGTGGTCGAGGATGTGGCGGTGAAGCCGATCAGGCCACTCCCTGGCGGAAGCGGCCAGTGCTAACTCAGGAGTCATCCACTCCCACCCCCTGATCGACATCCGGCGCCCCCGTAGACCGGATTACCTCCAATGAACCCGACTCCAAGGCCGCAGCAAGGCTCAAGGCCTGGGCGGCGTCAACGCCGACGACAATGTGGTAGCCGCCGGACGAGAACGACCCCGAATCGGTGTCAGCGACCGCAATGACCTCGACATCGGTCACGACGAAAGATGCAACGCCGTCAATGACGGTGATCACATCGACGCGATCACCCACAGTCAAAGATCCTCCTGCGGCATGCTCCGGAGCCACCGGAAGACTCATCGACCTCAACCCGGACGGAAGGCCGGGTTCTGCCACGTGATCGACGGTGAGCAGATCGCCTTCGTCAACCGAGCGCGCCAGAACCCACCCTTCCAATGCTCCAAGGCGGTCTTCGCTGATCATCGAGTCCCGACCGGCGAAGCCTGCTCCCACGGGAACGAACCGAACCGCATCGGCCGCAAGCGCCGTCCCCTCGGACATCGAGCGTCCGGCCACTGCAACCTGAATCGTCGCCGTCCGATTCTGAAGAGCGAGCATGTTGAGGATGAAGGCGAGTACCGCCACGACGGCGATGACCACGTGCGAGCTGGATAGACGCCGACGTTGAGGCCGACGCTCCGGCTGTGAGGTGCCCGCCTCCCTCGCGATAGTTGAAGGTGAAGCCATCGCGCTGCGCCGCAACCTATCTTGGTGGTGTCGCTTGGTGTCGAGAGCGCGAAAACCTATGACAACCCCAGATCAACCAGACCCGAACCTCGCCTCCGAACTGCGAGCGACCGCAGGAAGCGAGTGGGCCGAGGAGGCTGCCGAAGACGAGCGGATGACCGAGATTCTGCGCCGTCGTCGGTTGACGATGGAAGAGCTGTTCAAGGACATGACTCATCGCGGCCAGCGTGTTTCGGTCGAGTTCGGCGGACACTCCTTCAATGGGGCACTCATTGCCTCGGGGGAGGACTACGCGGTGATCCTGGGACCGGGACAGGTGGCCGAGGTGCGGTTCGATTCCGCCAGGTGGTCGGCGCTTCCCCCAACGGATGCATTCGAGCCGGTGCCTGCCTCGTCGCCGGAGACGTTCGTAGGCGTGCTCCGCTCCCACGAGTCTGCCGAGACCCTCATCAGGCTGACCCTTCCGGGCAGCGACATGGTTATCGGCAAGATCGTGACCGTCGGTGTCGATCACGTCGAGTTCGCCGACGCCGACCAACGCCAGATCTATGTTCCTACCGAGTTGATCCTGGGGGTTGTTCGCTCGGTTGATCCTCATTGACTCCGCCTTCCGCGGAGGTCACGGGATGGGCACGGACGAACTCGTAGATCTCGTCTCGAAAGAACTTGAAGGTCCGACCACCCGGGAGCTTGTAGGCGGGCAAGCGCCCCTCCCTGGCGTACTGACGCACCATCTGAACATTCATTCCCAGTAGCTCCGCCACTTGGGCCGCATCGAGGATTGGTGGGTAGTCCTCAGCCATCTGTCGTCCTCATCGTTACTCAACGTGATCCTACGACAGTTGGGGACACGGTTGAAGGGGGTCGCGACGGACCTTTCCGCGCGGCGCAGGTTCGGTATACCGTACCCACAGCATTAGGAACGCTTCTGGCGCTGCTCGTACCACCAGACGAGGGCGATCCCGACCACAGCACCAACACCGTTGGCCACGAGGTCGAGGGCGTTGTTGCCGTAGTCTCCGACGCTCACCTCGCTCAGGACGGAACCGATCAACTCTGCGATCTCAACGACCGCGCCGCCGCCCATCACCACCAGCCAGGTGAGCATCATCAGCCCGCCCTCGTGGTAGCCCTCGCCGGCCCATTTCTTCATCGCCTCCCATGCGATTACAACGAAGCCCGCTGCCGCCACCGCATGAAAGACCTTGTCGTATCTGATGGGTCCGAGCACCTCTGCGATGTAGAGCGGCTGACCGCCAACGAGCAGAACGCCGCCTGCCATGTTGCCGAGGCCGATCAGCGACATCGCCCAGAGGGCATGGGCAGGCCACTTCGCCCATCGATTCAGGATCGCGAACAGGATGAACAGCCCGACATTGATCCCCGTGTAGAGGTTGGTCAGGGCACTCTCCACGGCTTGCCCGTAGGCAAAGAGACCGATCGTGTAGACGATCGTGAAGACGACGACGGTCCGCATCGGTGGGACAGGATGGCAGATAGGCTTGGTCAAATGGAAGAAGCCCTAAAACCGGACGACGTCGAAGAGGTTGGAGAGCCCGAGGGAACAGAAGAGGAAGTCCCGCCGGTCTCTCAGCCGACCAAGTTGATCAGAATCGCTTCGATGACGCGCGCGATGCTCGATGAGGCGCGTCAGGCGCCGCTCGACGAGGGTGGCAGGAAGCGATTGGCCGAGGTCCACTCGAGGTCGATCGAGGAACTGCGTGAAATCCTCTCCCCCGATCTCCAAGAAGAGTTCAACGAGATCATGATCCCCCTGAACAGGGAGAACGCTTCGGAATCAGAGTTGAGGGTTGCCCAGGCTCAACTCATCGGATGGCTCGAAGGTCTGTTCCACGGAATCCAGGCATCGCTCTGGAGCCAGCAGATGGTCGCCCAGACCCAACTTCAGGAGATGCAGAAACGGGCCATAACGGCTCCGCCGGCGCAGAATGAGGACGAGTCCTCGGGGCTGTACCTCTAGCCCACCTTGCGCTCAGCGACCTGACGCTCGCGACGTACCCGGCGTCGCTCACGTTCGCTGAGACCGCCCCAGATCCCGAACTTCTCACCCATATCGATGGCGTAGTCCAGACAAGCGGCCTTGACCTCGCACGCACCACAGATCGATTTGGCTCTTCTGGTCGACGCCCCTCGTTCGGGAAAGAAGAGATCGGCGTCGGCCCCACGGCAGTTCGCGTAGTCCTGCCAGGAAAGCTCACCTATGGCTAGCGCTTCGACGAGCTTGCTCTGCATTCAGGATCTCCTCACAACCGTGTAATTACAAGCATGACATTATGGGATGGCGCGCGCGCCGTCAAGACCAAGTTATGGGTCGGGCGATTCAGGTCCGTACCCGAGCGAGTCGCCGGGGCGCTCGGGCACGCACTCGAATTGGCGATGCGTGAGGAGTTGGCATAATGCGAATGCTGTGACCGCAACCGTTGATAAGAAGCGCGCACCCTTCCCAATCGAGTTCTACCGATCGGCCGTCGGCAAGAAATGGATCATGGCCCTCACCGGCATCGCCATCATCCTTTTCGTCGTCGCCCACATGATCGGCAACTGGAAGATCTTCTTCCCAGATGTCGACGGTATCCCCGAGATCGACCTCTACGGCGAGGCGCTCCGCTCGCTCTTCTTCCCAATAATGCCCGAGCAAGTGGTTCTCTGGATCATGCGGACAGGATTGATCGTGGTGTTCGCTCTTCACATCCACGCCGCCTACTCGCTCACGATCATGAATCGCCGAGCCAGGAACGAGGCATACCAGGGCCCGCGCAAGTACCTGGCCGCCAACTACGCCAGCAGGACCATGAGGGTCAGCGGAACCATCTTTCTCTTCTTCCTCCTCTTCCATCTCTCCGACCTCACTTGGGGTCGCCAGCCGGCCGCACCGGTGGGTTGGGACCGCGGCGAGATCTACGCCAATTTCGTCGCCTCATTCTCGAGAGCGCCGGTCACCGCCTTCTATGTGATCGCCATGGGCCTCCTGGCGTTTCACCTCTATCACGGGGCCTGGTCGATGTTCCAGAGCCTCGGGATGAACAACCCCCGCTTCAACCGTTGGCGACAGGGTTTCGCCATCGGGCTCGCCGTTGTCGTATTCGTAGGAAACGCGATCATGCCGCTGGCAGTTCTCTTTGGAATAGTGAGTTAGAAATGGCACTGCAACTAGACGCCAAGATCCCCACCGGCCCACTCGCCGACAAGTGGGAGAACCACAAGTTCTCGGTGAATCTGGTCAACCCCGCCAACAAGCGGAAGTTCAAGATCATCATCGTGGGCAGCGGCCTCGCCGGCGGCGCTGCCGCGGCCACGCTCGGCGAGCTCGGCTACGAGGTGGAGTTGTTCACCTTCCACGACTCCCCCCGACGCGCCCACTCCATCGCGGCCCAGGGCGGGATCAACGCCGCCAAGAACTATCACAACGACGGCGACTCGGTCTATCGCCTGTTCTATGACACGATCAAGGGCGGCGACTACCGCAGCCGCGAGGCCAACGTCTACCGGCTCGCCGAGGTCTCCTCCAACATCATCGACCAGGCCACCGCAGCTGGTGTTCCATTCGCCCGTGAGTACGGGGGCATGCTCGACAACCGGTCCTTTGGTGGCGCCCAGGTCTCGAGGACCTTCTACGCGAGAGGCACGACCGGCCAGCAGCTGCTGCTCGGCGCCTACTCGGCCCTGATGCGCCAGGTGGACGCCGGCTCGGTCAAGCTTCACACGCGGGTCGAGATGCTCGACGTGGCCGTCAAGGACGGCCGCGCAGTGGGCATCGTGGTCCGCGATCTGGTGACCGGCGAAGTGTCGAGCCACTCGGCACACGCCGTTGTCCTCGGAACGGGCGGCTACTCCAACGCCTACTACCTCTCCACCAACGCCATGGCCTCGAACGCCACTGCGATCTGGAGGGCGCATCGCCGCGGTGCCGCCTTCGCCGACACCAGCTTCACCCAGATCCACCCCACCTGCATCCCGGCCTCCGATGAATTCCAGTCGAAGCTCACCCTGATGTCCGAGTCGCTGCGCAACGACGGGCGCATATGGGTCGCCAAGACAGCAGACGACTTGCGCGGGGCAAATGACATCCCCGAAGAGGAGCGGGACTACTACCTGGAGCGGATCTACCCGGCTTTCGGGAACCTGGTTCCGAGAGATGTGGCGTCGAGGGCAGCGATGAGGATGGTCGAGTCATCCAAAGGCGTTGGCCCGCTGCGCAACGGCGTCTACCTCGACTTCAAGCATTCCATCGAACGGCTCGGCCGTGATGTCATCGAGCAGCGTTACGGGAACCTCTTCGAGATGTACAACCGCATCACCGACGAAGACCCATACCAGGTCCCGATGCGGATCTACCCGGCACCCCACTACACCATGGGCGGGCTGTGGGTGGACTACAACCTGATGACCACGATTCCCGGCCTCTACTCCATAGGTGAAGCCAACTTCAGCGATCACGGCGCCAACCGGCTCGGAGCCTCGGCTCTGATGCAGGGCCTTGCCGACGGTTACTTCGTGTTGCCGGCCACGATCAATGACTACCTATCCGACTGGCTGAACACTGATCCGGTCTCGACCGACGATCCCGTCTTCAAGGAGGTGCGGGACGAGGTGACCGGACGCTTCGACGCCTATCTCTCCACCAAGGGAACGAGGTCGGTCGACTGGTTCCACAAGGAACTGGGCAAGATCATGCTCGAGAACGCGGGCATGTCCAGGAACGCGGCCGGTCTGCAAAAGGCGTTGTCTGACATCCCCGCCCTACATGAGGAATACAAGGCGGACGTGCTCGTCCTCGGCTCCGGCGACACCCTCAACCAGAGCCTGGAGCGGGCCGGAAGGGTCGACGACTTCTTCGAGTTGGCCCAGGCCATGTGCGTCGACGCCCTCAACCGCGAGGAGTCCTGCGGCGGCCACTTCCGGGAAGAGCACCAGACCGAGGAGGGCGAGGCGGTTCGCGACGACGAGAACTTCACCAACGTTTCTGTCTGGGAGTGGACAGGAGACCCTGGCAACCCGGAGCTGACTGTCGAGCCGCTCGAGTTCGAAAACGTCGAGCTGACGACCAGGAGTTACAAGTGAACATCAGCCTTCAGGTGTGGCGGCAGGAAGGTCCCGACCAGGCCGGTGGATTTAAGACCTACGACGTCCCCGACGTCTCGGACGAGATGTCCTTCCTCGAGATGATCGACATCCTCAACGAGCGGCTGGTCAACCAGGGCGAGGAGCCGATCGCCTTTGACCACGACTGCCGTGAGGGAATCTGCGGAACCTGTGGCGTGATGATCGACGGGCTTCCCCACGGGCCCCAGTTGGGCACCGCAACCTGCCAGCTGCACATGCGCAAGTTCGACGACGGGGCGACGATTGTCGTCGAGCCCTGGCGGGCGACCGGATTCCCGATCATCCGTGACCTGATGGTCGACCGTTCCGCCTTCGACGAGATCATTGCCGCCGGTGGGTACATCTCCATCGACACCGGGTCGGCCGTCGACGCCAACCTGATCCCCATCCCCAAAGAGGTCGCCGACACCGCGTTCGACGCCGCCGCCTGCATCGGCTGTGGCGCCTGCGTGGCGGCTTGCCCGAACGGCGCCGCCAACCTCTTCACCTCGGCCAAGATCAGCCAGCTCAACCTTCTCCCCCAGGGCCAGGCCGAACGCTGGTCCCGCACCGAGCGCATGGTCGGAGTGATGGAGGAGTACTTCGGTTCCTGCACCAACCACGCCGAGTGCGAGAAGGCCTGCCCCAAGTCGGTGTCGATCGACTTCATCGCCATGATGAACGCCGATTACATCAAGGCGAAGTTCAAGAATCGCCGGCTCGCCGCCCAGAACGCATAAAAACCTCACTGAACGCTCCAGTTCCCGGCAGTAGCGTCCGATAAGGCTCCCATACGGTCACTGTCCGTTCGTGGGAAGTCGAGATGACGCTCAAGAAACGCAAATCACCTGACAAGGGCGCATCGCTGGTCGAGTTCGCCCTCCTTGCCCCGTTCCTGCTGCTGCTGCTTCTGGGAATGATCGAATTTGGTTACATCTTCGGGCAGTACAACGAGGTCCGCCACGCCGCCCGCGAAGGTGCCCGATACGCGGCAGTCAGCCAGCCTGACCTCGACGGTGGCGGGATCGGCAACTCGGACGTCGTCGAAGCGGTTTGCGATTCGATCAATCTCCCCGGCTCGACGGTGACCGTCACCATGAACAAAGTCGACACCGACGGGACTCCGATCGATGCGGGCAGCAGCCCAGACCGCGGCGACTATGGCGAGGTAGTCGTGGTGTCGACAATCAACTCACTGAGCGGGGCGCCGATCATCTCTTCGCTCCTGCCATCTCAACTCACCAACAACGCCATCTTCCGTCTCGAGCAGGACGCCGCGTGGACAGCCGGGACCTCAGGAAATTGCTAGCTGAACGGCATCACCGGAACGACAGGGGGGCCTCGGCCATCCTGATCGCCTTCGCGATGATGCTGCTCCTCGGCATCGCCGCAGTGGCGATCGACCTCGGAGCCGGTTTCAACGAGCGACGACAGGACCAGACAACCGCCGACCTTGCCGGCGTCGCCGGCGGGCTCTCCTTCGGGACGGACTCCGCCATGGTCAACCAGGCACTGGCCGTGGCCCGCGCCAATCTCGACACTCAGTACACCAACACCGAGTGGCAGGCCCTGTGGCAGGGTTGCACCGACCCCGGCCGCACCGCCGCCTTCATCCCGTTGTCCGAGCCTGCGGCATGGGGAGCGGGGGCCCTCGATTGCCTATCGATGAGTCCCAGCTTCTTCAGGGTGCGCATCCCCGAGCAACAGACCGACACCGCCTTTGGACAGTTCCTCGGTGTCGACACCCTCACAACCGACGCCTACGCCGTGGTCACCCTCTGGCCAACGGAGGGCTCGGGCGCCTTCCCGTTCGGCATCGTGGCCGGAGCCCCGGCCGGCGAGGCATGCCTGGACACCGGCCCCTCCGGAACCCTGCTGCCACCGTGTGACGATCCCGCCTCCGGGTCCTTCGGAAACATCGCCCCACCGCTGTTCGGCAACACCTACCAGGGAACTCTCCCCAAGTGCGATGAGCAGACCAGCGCAAACAACAACGTGGCCGAGGCGATCGCGATGGGCATCGACCACCTCCTCTGGTCATATCCGTCGGCATCGTGGACGGCCACCGGCTGGAGCAGCTCCGACAACACAGGGAGCGCAACCGTCCTCACTTCGACGGTGAATATGGACCTGTGCAACGAAGTCACGTCGGGTGGCGAGACGGTCGCCCAACCGGCGGACGGGGTCCCCATCGACGGTGTCTTGATCGACACCGGGAACAACGTCAAGGTCGATGCCACCGTGGGGCTGATCAGCCCGAACGACTTCACCGATGGCGACAAAGGCCGCCTGTGGCGGACCGATAACTCGATCGATGTGATGAGCGGAGGCAACGTCTTCGAGCTCGACAACACCCCGCTGTGGGTTCACCTCTTCGCCGATGGCGCCACGTCGGAGGATGGCACCGTCAGCTACGGGGCGCCCTATGCCCCAGCGAGCTGCAACCCGGACGAGTTCCCCGACACCAAGACCATCGATGAGCTCAACACCCAGATGCAGACCTGTCTCACCGATTACGAGAACGGGCCGTTCAGCGGTCAGATCTTCATGGACACGATCATCGACACCCCCCGCTTCGGGGTCGCCCCACAACTTTGGCACGACAATCTGGGTTCGGGTCTCTCTTACCGCCCCATCGAGAGATTCCGTCACATCTATCTAGGCGGCGTCTGGTTCGACCTCCAGGCGCTCACAGATCATGAGGTGTTCTACCCGGGAACCCCGGGGTCCCAGTGGTGTGTGCCCAAGGGTGCCGGGTGCGCCACCATCAAGGAAGTGGAGCAACTGGTCGCCTACCTCCTCCTCCCCGACATGATCTCGGACGTCGCCGAAGCCATCTACCCCGGAACGATCAGCGACGCCGAAGTCACCATCTACGAATAGGGCCGGTCTGGCTCGCTCTAACGTGGTGGGATGGTTCCCCTTCCCGATTACCTGCCTGCCCTGATCACCCCCTTCTCCCAGCGTGGGGAGCTCGACACCAAGGCACACACCCGCAATGTCCGGGTGCTGGCCGACCAGGGAATCGATGGGTTCCTCCTCGGCGGCTCGACGGGTGAGGGCCCCTATCTGGAGCCTGGCGACCGGGCAGCGCTGGTGAGGGCGATCCGGAGACGCAAGGCGCATCTCATGGTCGGGATCGCCGCCGAGTCGACAAGGGCGGCGCTGGCGCTGGTCGACGAGGCCACCGAGGCCGGCGCCGACAGCCTCTTGGTGATGACCCCCACGACCCTCGCCCGCGGCAGGGACGACGCCGTCGTCCGCTACTACAAGACGATCGCCGACCGATCCAAGCTCCCGATCCTCCTCTACTCGGTGCCCCCGGTCACGGCCTACAACCTGCCGGTCGAACTCATCTCGCGTCTCTCCCGCCACGAGAACATCGTGGGGATGAAGGACTCGGCGGGAGACGTCGTGCGTCTCCAGTCAATCATCGACGCCACTCCTCGCGATTTCATTCTCTACTCGGGCTCCACCAAGGCCCTGACAGCCGCGTTGGCAGTCGGGTGCCACGGAGCCATCACCGCATCGGGCAATTACGCTCCCGGCCAGGTGTTGGAGACACTCAGGACCGCCAAGGACGATCCCGCCCGGGCACGGCGGATGCAGAAGCGCATCTCCGCTCTCAGCGCCGACATAGAGGCCCACGGTGTCCCCGGCGTGAAGGCGGCTGCTCGGGCGGCAGGTCTCGAACCCGGGTACCCGCGAGCACCTCTGGCTCGACTGCCGCGAGGAGCCGAAACCTCCATCGCCAAGCTGATTAGTTGAACATTCGCTCAAAGTTTGCCTGGCAAACTACCCTTTCACCATCGATTCGACACAAGGAGCAATTCAGTGGCCAAGTTTCTAAGTGAGGATTGGGCGCGGGACGTAACCAGCGCCCTGAGCGTGCACGAAGGATTCAAGAACGCCCTCGGAGCTGCCGACCTCGCGATTCAGTTCGAAGCCGCCGATGGCCCCGATGGCGATGTCAACTACTACCTCTCCGCCAGCGCGGGGAATGCCACCCTCGCCCTCGGCGACCTCGACGGTGCCGACGTCACCGTGAAGCAGTCCTACGACACCGCCGCAGCCATCGCCAAGGGAGAGTTGAACACCCAGACGGCATTCATGACCGGCAAACTCAAGGTCTCAGGCAACCTCGCCAAGCTGATGATGCACCAAAACGCCATTGCCCAGTGGGGTGTGGCAATCGGTGAGCTCGACGTCGAGTATTAGGCCAAGCCAAATCTCTCGGGAAAGGCCCGTCCACCCGGCGGGCCTTTTTCTTTCACAGATCCTGTCGATCTGCCAGGAGTAGCTTCGTCATACGGGTGTAAGGCAGCCAGGAAGAAGGAGAAACAGGATGCCGAAGTACGCAGCTCTCATTTATGGCGAGGAATCAGACCCCTCGACACCGCCCGACCCCGAGGTTTGGGGCCAGATCATGTCCGACTACATGGAATTTGGCCAGAACGCCGAGAAGGTGCTTGCCGGTGGCGAGGCCCTCCACCCCAGCACCACCGCCACGACCGTCCATGTCGAGGGCGGCAAGGGCGGGAACGCCGTCTACACCGACGGGCCGTTCGCCGAGACCAAGGAGGTCCTGGGCGGTTTCTATCTGATCGACGCAACCGACCTGGACGAAGCCCTCAAATGGGCCCAGCAGATCCCCGGTGCGTGGCACGGACGGGTCGAGGTTCGTCCCGTCATGGAGTTCGACGAGAACGGGAACGTCGTCGGCTAGATCAGGCCCAGTTGGCGCACAGCATCACGCTCGGATTCGAGTTCGGCGACGGTCGCATCGATCTTCGATTGCGAATAATCGTCGATCTCGAGTCCCCTGACGATCTCCCACTCCCCGTCCCGAACAACGCAGGGGAACGAGGAGAGCAGACCCTCCGGAACCCCATAGGAACCGTCCGAAGGCACGCCCATCGACACCCAGTCGCCGTCGGGCGTTCCCTGAGTCCAGTCCCGCATGTGATCGACAGCGGCGTTGGCGGCCGACGCTGCCGACGACGCACCGCGCGCCTTGATGATTGCGGCGCCCCTCTTGGCAACAGTGGGGATGAACTCGGTGTCGATCCAGTCGTGGTCGTCGACCAACTCGTACGCCGACTGCCCATCGACCTCGCAGTGGATCAGATCTGGATACTGGGTCGTCGAGTGGTTGCCCCAGATGGTCATCTTCTTGATGTCATCGACCTGGCGGCCGAGCCTCTGTGCGAGCTTGCTCTTGGCCCTGTTGTGGTCGAGGCGGGTCATCGCAGTGAAGTTGCGGGGATTCATCCCCGCGGCATTGTTCATCGCGATCAGCGCGTTTGTGTTTGCCGGGTTGCCGACCACCAGCACCCTGATGTTGTCTTTTGCCGACGATGCGATGGCCTTTCCCTGCACCGTGAATATGGCGCCGTTGGCGGCGAGGAGATCGGATCTCTCCATCCCCTGCTTCCTGGGCATCGCGCCCACGAGCAGGGCCATGTCGGCGTCGGCAAACGCCTCTTCGGCGTCGTCGGTCTTGACCATCCCCGCGAGCAACGGGAAGGCGCAGTCATCCAACTCCATCCCAACTCCATCGAGGGCCGGCAGCGCCGGTGTGATCTCCAGCATCTGAAGGATGACCGGCTGGTCCGGGCCAAGCATGGCTCCGGAAGCGATGCGGAATAGCAGGCTGTAACCGATCTGCCCGGCGGCTCCGGTGACGGTTACTCGAACGGGTTCTCTCATGCCTCCGAGGCTACCGGCGAGGCATCAAGACACGAAGTCGAGACCGATATCCAACTGTGGGGGCGAGTGGGTTATCCAGCCGACCGAAATGATGTCCACGCCGGTCTCGGCGATTGCCAGGACCGAATCCAACGTGACATTGCCCGATGCTTCGGTGACGAGGGCTCCACCGACCGTCTTCACCGCGGTCTTGAGCTGGTCCAGGTCCATGTTGTCCAGGAGCACCCGGTCGGCATCGGTCTCCAGCACCTCCCGCAACTGGCCGAGATGCTCGACCTCGACTTCGATCATCACATCGGGACCCACGTACTCCCGGGCAGCCTTCACCGCGGCCCTGATATCGCCGGCCGCGACGATGTGGTTGTCCTTGATGATCACCCCGTCATA
>JAYEGJ010000092.1:0-1768 GCA_034658975.1 Actinomycetota bacterium | reverse complement strand
TCTACGGCCTGTACGCCTACATGTACGGAACGTTCACCGGCGGCCTGTTCTCGAGTTCGTCGTTCATGGCTGTTCAAGCGACCGGGGCGATGGCGATCGTCGTTGCAGACATCGGGATAGTCCACGGCGACGGCACGGCTTCTGTCCTGTTCATGCTCTCGATCCTCACCGGGGCGATAATGCTGGTGGCCGGTCTCCTGAAAGCAGGGTCGGTTCTTCGGTTCGTATCGAACGCGGTGATGGTCGGTTTCATCAATGCCGTTGGTATCAACATCATCCTGGGCCAGTTCGACAACTTCACCGGATACGAGGCCGAAGGCTCCAACCGGGTGACGCGGGCCTTCGACACGCTCCTCAGTCTCGGTCAGGCGCACTGGCCAACGATCGCCGTGGGAGTGGCGACCATTGCCATGATCGTCGTACTCGGGCGAACGAGACTCGGGCCACTCGGCATGGTGGCA
Organism: Actinomycetota bacterium; assembly: GCA_034658975.1. Lineage (GTDB taxonomy): Bacteria > Actinomycetota > Acidimicrobiia > Spongiisociales > ZC4RG35 > SZUA-217. Next base: position 1,307 of record JAYEGJ010000092.1, on the reverse strand, counting down.
GCCATCATCATCGGATCCGCGGTGCCGGCGCTCCTCGGCTGGGAGGTGGCGACGCTGAGCAGCATCGCAGACATTCCGAGAGCCCTTCCGTTCATCACGATGCCCGACCTCGGGTCCATACCGGCACTGATCATCCCGGCGTTCTCTCTGGCGTTCATCGGTTTGGTCCAGGGGGCCGGAATATCTTCGAACTTCGTGAATCCTGACGGCACCTACCCGGACGCATCCCAGGACTTCGTGGGCCAGGGGGCAGCGAACATCGTCGTAGGCTTGTTCCAGGGCATGCCGGTTGGCGGGTCAATGTCGGCATCGTCACTCGTCAAGGAGGCAGGAGCGAAGAGTCGGATGGCCCTGTTGATCGGTGCCGTCGTCATGGGCATCGTCATCCTGGTCTTCGGATCCGTCGTTGGCTACATCGCAATGCCTGCCCTTGCGGGCCTGCTCATGACCGTCGGCTACGGCACCATCAAGCCCCGCGACATCAAAGAGGTGTGGCGGACCGGCAAGACCCCGGCGATGGTCATGGTTGTCACGTTCGTTCTGACGATGCTCATCGCGCTCCAGTATGCCGTGCTCGTGGGTGTGGGGATCTCCATGATCCTCTACATCATCAAGCAGTCGAACCGGATGACGGTCAAGCAGCGGATCATCGACGACGACGATAGCACTCGTGAAGTCGACCCCCCGGATGAGGTTCCTGCGGACAGCGTCCTGCTGCTCCAGCCCTACGGGAGCCTGTTCTTCGCCTCTGCACCCGTCTTCGAAGAGGCCCTACCTGCTGTCGGGACGGATACACGGAACTCGGTCGTGATCCTCCGCCTGCGTGGCCGCGACGACCTCGGGTCGACGTTCGCCGACGTTCTCCTTCGCTATGCCGAGGAGCTCGATGATGCTGACAGCAAACTCGTCATCGTGACCGAGAGCAGCAACATTCACGAGCAGTTGGCCGTTGCACGCGTGACCAACCTCATCGGCGAAGAGAACATCTACGCTTCGAGCGAGTGGGTTGGCCGGTCTGCCGGCCAGGCGTACCACGACGCCACAAGGTGGGTTGCCGAGAGCGGCAGCGATACGTCGGAAACGGGCGGCGCTGACGACGATACGGACACCGATACCGCCGATGGGCCGGACGGGTGATGCGGTTCGACACATAGACCATGGATGTGATCGGGCTTCATGCCTCAGCAGTGTGTCGTGCGACGATCGAGGTTCGGAGGTGATTCATGGCGGATGGCGGCAACGACAACTCGAACTACTGGCATAACAACGGCGACAAGATCATCAGCGCTCTCGCGGCTGGCGTTCTT
>JAYEGJ010000091.1:0-30384 GCA_034658975.1 Actinomycetota bacterium | reverse complement strand
GTTCGCCTCTTACGAGCCACACCACGACCCAGGGTTCAACGAGCTAGCAGTTCGTTACAAAGACCACCCCACAGGGTGGACCAGGCACATCGAGAGCCAAACCCGTCGAACCCTCAAAGCTACGGAAACATCAGTCCCGCAGCCACCCCAAGTATCAATCAGGCACTTATGGAGCGGCGCTCACGTCGATTGTCGGGTCGGCCAGTCGAGTGGCTGCGCTCGGCGAATCAGCCCTTGAGTTCCACGCCGATCACGATCAGGTCTTCGTCGCCAGGGTTTTCGATCACGTGAGGCGGGGTTCCGTCCGACCAAATGACGGAGGGCATCACGAAGGACTCCCCTTGCTCGCGAGTATCAACCATCACCTGATCTGAGGCGTCCCTACGCACGAACTGAGTACCCGATACCACGTACATGACCGTCTTGGGGTGAGTGTGGACCGGTGTCGTGTCGCCAACCTGAACGATCGTCTCGATCACACGAACTTCGTCGTTTTCGAAGAGGACCTTGTGGTGGTCGGAAGCTGCGATCAAGCCGTCGAGTTCAGGGAGCCATGGGTCTGAGTTCATCAGCGGAGGCTATTCGTAGGCACATGTGCGCGCCGTGCATAACGGTCCTCTTTGCTACGGGCAAGGCAGGTGAAGCGCGCCAGGCTTGCTGATGCGGCGGGCGAGGAACTCAATCCGCTCATCACCCTCGATGACGGCACCCAGATCCCTCTGGATACCCTCGAAGAGATCATCGCGAAGCGCGTGGACGCCCTGATGGACGCGCTTGGACGCGCCAGTCACGGCTACCGCCCGTAGGGGGCACCAGTTCCTATTGCTACGTGCCGTCGGGACGAATCTCTTCGAGTACGCGGCGGGCCAACTCGGCCGACGCGTGGAGGAACAGGTGGCGCTTGTCCGGTTCGCTGTAGACGAGGTCGCCGCATGCCTCGAAGCCGCCCATGAGGCCCTTCTCTTTCGCATGGCTCTTCCGAGTGTCGCGAGCGAAAATGTAGCCGGTCGCCTCCCCGACAGGCCCGGCGATCAGGAGATTCACGCGGTGATGCTCCGGGTCGAGCTCGATCCACTCTGCAGCAACCTCGTATGCCTCTGCCCCGGTTCCGGTCGCCGCAATGACACGACGCACGGCCGTTGGGTAAGACGCTTCTTCCCCGGCGGGGAGTAGCTCCACGGGGAATTCGTCGGTGGTGATCTGGTAGTGCAGGTGCCACGGGATCGTCGCCCCGGCATGTGCCCCGTTGTAGAGGACACGGAATAGGCCTTCGGTGCGTGTATGCAGTTCGATCATCGCCTCGAGCACGTGCGGTGTGAAGTCCTGGTCGATGTGCTCGGCGGCCATGACGGTGTAGTGGTTGCGGCTGATCCAGGCGAAGTTGGCACCGGCGAGGTAGCGCCGGCCGGCCAGCGACATGGGGATCAGGTCTTCCATGGGATTGCACTCCCGAATGTTCTCCTCGCAGAGGAAGCAGAACCGCCCGGATCGGTCTCGGGAGTCTCTGAAGAGCTTGGTCTCGTCACGATCCGGGTTGAGGATTCCCCGTCGCTCCAACTCGGCGATGTCCGTTCGCATTTCGCGGTGTGGCAGCCAGCGGAATCGGAAAGAGACGCCGGATATCGGGTCTGCAACGTTTCGCACTTCGATGTCGGGCGCATCGGGGTCGGAGAGCAGGAACCCATCGCGCCCTTGGGATCGCCATGTGGCGATGAGCGTGTCGGTCAGGATCGAACTCTGGGAATCCGTCACACATCTCCCCGGGGGGTGACGCCGAGGTCGTCGAGGAGATCCTTCGTTCGGGTCTCCCACGTGAAGTACGGCACGGTGATGTTGAGTGCCCGGATACCCGTCTTGGTGCGCATCTCGGTGTCGCTGAGCAGCATCACCAACGCCTTGGAGAATCCCTCGACGTCGTCGGCCGGCACAACGATCGCGCCCTCGCCGACCAGCAAATGATCTTCACGGATCGCCCCGTCGATAGGGACCTTGTGGGGGTTGTCGCCCAAGAGATACTCGACAGCGAACGGCACTAGATCCGACGACACCACTGGCTTCCCGGTTGCGGCCGCCTCCTGTGCGCTCATGCCGAATCCCTCCATCACCGACGGCGTGCAGTACACCGACGTGACCGCGTACAGGCACGGCAGTTGATCCCACACGGAACCGAGAATGATCACGTCCCGTTCGAGGTCGAGGTCGTGGATCAGGGCCATGGCAGCGTCGTACGGCGGCCCGGCGCGGTCATCGAGCGCGATGGCGAGTGTGATGCCCGGGATCCGCTCACGGGCATGAGCGAAGGCACGAATCAGGACGTCCTTGCGTTTTGTATGGTCGGTCCGGCTGATCTCGGTGACGATCTGACGCATCTTCAACTCGCTGACGGGACGGGCCGACAGATCCGCGAGGAAGTCCCAAGTGTGGGCGCAGCCAGCGTTGTCTTGAGGCCGGTATCGGTCCGTGTCGACACACGGAGGAAGGAAGTACTTCGGATGATGTCCGTAGTCCCCGATGAACGTGTCTCGGATCGCACTCGAGGTTGCGACGCCACTGTCGATTTCCTCGATCAATAACTGCTCGTTGGCGATGCGCTCGTCGATCCGGAGGTTCTCCCACGTCGACGGATGCATGTTCCTCTTCTTGAGCGTTCCCAGGGAGTGAGGAATCCACACATGAGGAACGCGCCGGGCCGATCGAGCGTTCAGGGCAGCACCGAGCTTTCCGGCGTCCCAGTAGTTCGAGATGATCAGGTCGTAGCCGATCCCCTCAGCGGCGAGCTTGTCTTCCAGATCAACAACAAGGGCGGGAATCTGGTCGTCCATGTCCTCCTTGCGAATGAACTCAGGTGTCCCGTCCTCGATGTACATGATGCGAGCCCGCCCCGAGGGGTGGTACACCGTGCCAACTTGTGGCTCCCCGGTCTCAGGGTGGGCGTACCCACCGCGGTTGACGATCGTGACCCGGTAGCCCTGGTCGATCAGCGCTTCGGTGAACTGATTGACGTAGACGTTCTGCCCGCCCGTGTCCGGCATGCCGGGAACCACTTGTAACTCGTGGACACCGTGGTTCGTGATCATCAGCACATGGGTGCCGGAGGCGGCCGAGAAGTCAATTCTGGTCACGGCTAGGGCCCTCTCTTGTCGAAATCTCGCTGGGGCTGCGGTTCGCCTGCTCAGCCAGCCACCCGTAATGGTGGAGCCCTTCTTGGATCCCGGCAGCGAATGATGCGGTCGCGTGATAGACGTTGGGAGCCCGGTACACCCGCAGCTCTGGACTGGCATTGCCAACCGCGATCGACCGAAATCCGAGATCGGGACGCATCATGTCAAGGTCGTTGCCGGTGTCACCTGCAGTAATCACACTGCCAGGAGCGATGCCGAGCAAATCGGCCAGATAGCTGACCGCCCCGCCCTTTCCGGACCGAGACGGCAACAGGTCGAGGAACCTGCCCGCCGAGTAGACGACCTTTGCTTCGATGCCCCGTTCCTGTAGTCCCTCGCGGATCTTCGCGAGTTGCGCCTCTGCGTCGTCCTCAAGGAAGTAACTGCTCTTGAATCGAGACTGCCACTCCTCCGGCTGCAACACAGCACCCGAGATGCCACGGAGTACCGTCTCGACACCGTACTTGTCCCACGACTCAGAGATCGTTTCGCTCCATCCCTCGTCGATCACATAGCCGTCGTTGGACGCATGCCAGATCTCCGTGCCGACCATGCAGACACATGCCGCCGCTCGGTGATCCGTTCCCGACTCGGTGTAAAACGCCTCAATGGACGGCAGGTGCCGCCCTGTCGAAAACGCAACAGTGATCCCGACGTCGTCAACCTGTTGCCAGAGCCGGTGCATAGCGTCGGCATCACCGAGGAACGTGCCGTCGAGGTCGGTTGCAAGAAGACGCCGGGCAACCATGCTTCAGTCAGCGAGAACAGCCGGGTCGAGGGCGGCGAAGACCACGGGATCGGCGTCTCGGTGGAGTGCCGAGTACGCGTGGACGTAGGAGGCTGCCGACCATGCTTGGTGCGCTTTTCCCATGGGACGTCCGGTCCTTCCGTGGAGCCACTCGTTGAACTCCCACTCGCCGTACACACCCTGACGGCACGCCTCGGCGAGGCCGGCCAGCTCGTGGTGGGCGAGTTCGACCCGTCGCGCGGCGACGAGGTACCGCACCCACAGGCCGCCGATGAACGGCCAGATCCCGCCGTTGTGGTAGTGGTCGGGGATGTTCATGAAGTTGACCAAAAAGTAGTCCTTCCAGTCGTCGGCTCCCGACGCGATGGGCGGGTAGAGGCATACCACCGGGAACGGGCTGTTGACCCCGACGCCCCACAGGAACGTGAAGAGACGGTCCAGCTTCCGATCATCTAGGAGGCCTGCGAGAGCTGCCAGCAGGTTGGCGTAGACGTCGCATCGCCACCCGTAGTCGAAGGGTGTGATCTGGCTCAACAAGTAGTAGGCCTCTCCCGGGGAGGAGCGGCCGGCCTCCGAGCCCGCTATCTCCATCAACTGTTCTCCACTCGGCCAGAACCGATCGAGGATGGCCTCGCGGATCCTCGTTGCCTGAGCCCGCCACTTCGATCCGTCACGGCCGAGGCCGTCGAGCAGACCCGCGGTGTCGAGGCACGCCTGCCACCAAAGCACCTCGTCGTAAAGGACGTTGTAGGACCGGGGAAAGATGTCCATCCAGTCCGACGACTCGGGGATCTCTATCAGAGCGTCGTTGTTGGCGTCGTGGGCGGCCAGCCATTGCATGGCCCGCTCAACAGGCTCGAGGATCTCCTGCGCAAAGGAGCGGTCTCTCGTATGGAAGGCGAGTCGGATGGCGCCGATGACGAACCAGAGCACGGAATCGATGCTTCCGATACCACCGATCCCGGAGTAATCGGGCACCTCCTCAGGGAGACGCACGTTGGAGGGGATCTGTCCCGATTCTGCCTGGTGTCGGGCAAGAACACGGATGGTGTTGCGGAACGTATCCACCAGCTCTGGATCGTCGAGGCAGAGGGTCCACAGACCGGTGATCACACCATCGCGGGCCCACACCGCGAAGTAGTTCGCGTCGTGGCTGTCCAACCGGTTGTCGGTCGACGAGGCGGCCGTGAAGCCGGCCGGAGTGACGTTCCGGCGCAGCGTGTCGAGGGCAGCTTCGAAGGCCGTGTCGCAAATGTCGGGGGCCGTCGTCCGTCCGAAGAGTTGGGAGTCCTCGAGCGCGGCGACAACCTCGTCTTCGCCTACCGATTGAGCCCACAAGCCCCGCTCGGGAGCAACGTCACCGCCGACGACCACCACGCGCTCGAGATGATCGGGGATGGTGTGCTCCGGGCCGACGACACAGTAGACCTCAGACCAAGGGATCAGGAGACCGGCAGCGATGTGCCCGAGCGCTTCCGCGATGCCGGTAGCGTCGCCGGGTCCGGGCCACTCTTCGACCGTCTCCCCCGAGGGAAGCCGGACGATCGAGGTCCCTTCCGGGTTGGTGACGTAGTCGGGCTCCGGTAGACCCGGGAATGCCGGGGCGCCAATGAACACGAGCACCGTCTCGCTTCGAATCGCGGCGATGCGGTCCCCCAGTCGCCGCCACGCCGCTGGGTCGGGCTCGCCGAACCCTTCCACGTCCAGCGCGAGGAGATACCTCGGAGCTCCGTGTTCCATTGCTGATGAAGTCATTCCATTTACCGGGTTGATCCGAGACGGAGCATGCTCGCTGCCGCGGTCGAATTCAAGGACCGAGGTTCGTCCCTCGCTCCGAGCAGCTCCGGACGGGTCCGGCACTCAGAAACTGATCGTCGCTAAACAACCGGGTCGATCGCGGTGCGATCGTACTGGCTACGAGCCTTCTCAAACGCACCGAGCGTACGTCGGGCGATTCCATGCCATCCGAACATCCGGCGGGCGAAGCGGGCTCCCACGATTGAGAGTCGCTCTCGAAGCTGGGGATAACGGAGTGGCATCGAAAGCATGACGGCGTACTCGCGAGGACGCTTCGGATCGGCGAAGAGCGCATGGGCACCGAAGTCGAACATCTCCTCGAGTCCGCCGTGGACGGTGACCACGCAGGGAGTCCCGCATGCCATCGCCTCAGCTGCGGTCATCCCAAATGGCTCATATCGTGATGGCAGCGCAAAGACCGACGCTGCGCGGTAGTGGGCGGCCATGTCGTCGTCCTCTACGTAACCGATCCATTTGATGTGCTCGTCGACGCCGAGTTCCACGGCAAGCGCCTTCCACTTCTCGATTCGCCCTCTATCCGCCCCAGAGTTGGCTCCCACAGCAAGTTGAAGCCGCGCACTGGGGATCTGCTCCCTCAGTTCAGGCAACGCTCTGATCAGCAGGTCGTAGCCTTTGTTTGCCGCCGCCCTTCCGATGGTGAATACGTCGTTCTTGCGGAATTTCAGTCGCCTGCGCAAGGCAGCCCTCTCTGCTTCCGTGACCGGCGTGTATCGGCCCTCGTCTATCCCCGGGGGGATCATCGCCACGTGGGAGTCCGGGACGTCGTAGTCCGACCGGAGGATCTCTACCTGCTGGTTGGTGGTGGCTATCACCAGATCGCAGCGTCGAAAAGTGAGAAACTCCTTGCGGATCCGTTCTTCGAACCGGTAGTTGGACTCGATCGCCTGGGCATCGCCGGCCATGTCGTTCCGTTTCCAAGTGCCGAGTGAATGCGGCGTGTGTACATGGACGATCCCGAACTCCTCAGAGATCCGCTGTCCAGAAAACCCGGCATCCCAGTAGTGAGAGCTGATGTAGTCGTAGGAGATCTGGGTCTCGCGCATGGCATCGCCGAACCGTGCCACGAATTCGTCGAGGTGATCGTGCATGTCCTCCTTTCGGAGAAACTCGGCGCCCCCGAACGGTATGCGCCACACCCTCAGGTTGGCACCCATGTCGTCGAACTCAGGCTGGTCTTCGAAGCGACGGGTGACGACGTCGACGGTGTAGCCGAGATCGCGGAACTGTTTGGCGAGTTCCAGTACGAAGACCACCTGTCCACCCGTGTCCGGAAGTCCCAACTCCGGCTCGGCGGCGACATAGCCATGGAGCGAAAGCATCAGGATTCGAGGTGCTTTCTGAAGAGGGATTGTCACAGGTCACATCCTTTGTCGTTGGGGGCGCCGTGCCGAGTTGGCCGAACTCGGAGTCGAATAGCGCACCCTCTTCTCAACCATACCGGCGGGTCTGGGGGCGGAATCAAGCCCACGCGGGTGGGTTGATGATCCCCCTCTGTCAGAGCGCAGCCCTGGGACCTCCGGTCTCTACCATCCCGAAACGACGCTGGAAGTAGACCAAGAGGAGGCTGCGGGGTGACGGGCCGGCAACAAGGAAGGAAGAAGAGAAAGACCACGCGGCTTCTCTTCATCGATGCCGTCAACGCCAAGGACAACGATGCCCTCGAGAACCTTCTGGCAGATGACGGGTCTGCAAACGACGGAGTGCCGATCGATGAGTGGCTTTCGGAGCGTCTAGCTGAGTTTCCAGACCTGACACTCACCGGGGTTCGACCGCGCTCCCGATCGCGTGTGACGGTGTGGCGGACAGACGATGAAGGCAGGCACATCCCGATTGCCGTGTGGAAGCTCGACTTCGACGCCGAGAAACGGATCGCTCGCATCTCCGAGCGCAGCCTGGCTGCATTAGTCGACGACTAACCGGATCGACTCTGGGGATGCGAGGCTGTCGCGTCCTCGACCGGCGTTACGACCGATTCGGCGCCACTGTGCAGAACGCTCAATCCGAGAATTCGGGCCAGGCGCCGTACGGTTGACATCCGGGGGTCGACCTCGTTGCGTTCGATCCGGCCCAGGTGGGATCTATTCACGCCGGCCTTCATCGCCAATTCCCGCCGTGACATACCGAGGGACTCACGTTTCCGTTTGATGATGGTTCCGGTGTGAGCCACTGATGCCGTCGTCCAATTCGGGTTGCGGACCGGCCCGACGATAGCCGTGGCGCGGCTGTCCACTCCATGGGTCCCTGGTGTTGACTGTCGAACGCCATCGTCCCAGGTTGCTGCGCCAATCCTTTCCAGCCTGGAACGGTGCCAATCCGCTCGCCGCGTGGTGGGTTGAGGGTGTTGGTATGCAGCCGACTCGGTTCAACGAACTACAACGTCGATGCCCGATGGGACCTCGAGGAACTGAGTCTGGCGTCCTTCGGCTCGGAGGGAAAGCGCTCCGCCTCCCAAGTGGAGGCCGTCGAGCGAAAGCTCAATCCCGGCGGGAAGCTGTGGTGCCACCAGGATTCGTCCGTCCGGCAGGTCGGGTTGGATTCCGAGCAGCTGTTCGGTCAGGTAGATAGGCACTGCTGCCGCCCAGGCTTGAGGCGATGAACTGGTCGGATAAGCGACCGGGTGGGGAACCTCGTCGCGGGAGCCAGCATCGTGTCATGGGGCCAGACACTGCCACGGTGATCCGGGTAAGGCGACCAGCACCACCGAGTCGACCTGTTCGAAATGCTCCTCGACCGCACCAGGCCGCTCCGTGACCCCCGATTGTGTCCGACCCGGTCGTCGTCGAGGAGACAAGGATCTGGCATCCATCGGCGGCTCCTGCCACCCGGGCCGGTCGGCAAAGAGTAGGGAGCCTCTTTCTGAGCTCGGGGCCGAGGCGGAGACCAGTGTCCCTCGCCCCGTCCCGAAGCTGACCACGGATGAGGATGTGCGAATTTCTAGCAGTTGGCGAACGGCTTGGTTTCGTCCCACTCGAACTCCGCGAAGTAAACAAAGCCCGGCACTTCCTCGATGATTGTGCCGGTCAGTCTTATCATTCACTCCGCGTGACGACCTCTCACAAACCTACACTTCGAGTGGTTGGCAATGAACGGTGTCAGCACCACACCGACCTTGAAGCTGACTGCAAAACCCAGCACACAAAACCGGCTTCCTTGTGTAGCTCTTGGCTGACGCCTACCGGTCGAACTCGGAGTCGCTCGGACGATCACCCGATCTGAGGATGATCTTGTCGGAAGCTTTGTCCCTAAACCCGGTCGAGGATCTCGTAGGTGGTGCTGCGGAGGGCGGGTGTCCTGCCGGCGGCCTCGATCCCCGCCACGAACTCGTCTGTGCTGACTTCCTGGCCGTGAGCAGCCCCGGCGGCCCGGGTGATGATCTCGCCCATCAGTGTTCCGCCCAGGTCATTGCACCCGGCGTCGAGAAGACGACGTCCTCCGTCGAGACCGAGCTTCACCCACGAGGCCTGGATGTTGTCAATGAGGCCGTTAAAAGCGATTCGCGAGACCGCGTGGATCAACACCGTCTCGTCCCAGGTCGGACCCGGTCTCGCCCTGCCTCGCAGAAAGATCGGTGAGCCCATGTGAACGAACGGCAGCGGCACCATCTCGGTGAAGCCGCCGGTGCGTCTCTGGACTTCTCTGATCACTTCGAGGTGATTGGCCCACGATCTGGGGTGATCGATGTGGCCGAACATGATCGTGGCGGTGGCTCGAAGACCGAGTTCGTGTGCGGTGATCATCACCTCGGCCCATTGCGACGTGCGGATCTTGTCCGGGCAGAGATGAGTGCGGATGTCGTCGTCGAGAATCTCCGCAGCCGTGCCCGGCAGGGTCCCCAGCCCGGCCTCCTTCAACTCCCCGAGAAAGCGACGCACCGGGACACCCAGCGTCTCGGCGCCCTGCCAGACCTCAAGCGGTGTGAAACCGTGGATGTGCATGTCAGGCATCTCGGACTTGATCGCTTTGACCACGTCTACGTAGAAGTTCCCGGTGAAATCGGGGTGAATACCTCCTTGAAGCGTGACCTCGGTCGCTCCCCGGTCCCATGCCTCTCGGGCGTTGCCCACTATCTCGTCGAGACCCATCAGATAGGGCTCGCCTCGGAGATTGAGGGACTTCGGTCCCTTGGAGAACGCACAGAAGCCGCACTTGAAGTAGCAGAGGTTGGTGTAATTGATGTTGCGGTTGACCACATAGGTGACCGTGTCCCCGACGGCGCGCTCCCGGAGGAGGTCGGCCACATGGGCCACGGCGTCGACCTGGTCACCTCTGGCCCTGAACAGCGCCTCGACCTCGCTGACCGTCGGTGCGACGCCCTCGAGCGAGCGCTCGAGAATCGCAGTCAGATCCCCCGCTCCCTCGATCCCATCGGGCGAACGGCCATCGATCCATGAAGAGTCCACCCACTCGGCGGAGAAGCGTTGGGATGGGACCGGTACATCGACATCCATGCCGGGGGCCCATTCATACCGGGGACGGGCCGCGCCGGAACTGTCGACCTGGCCCAGCCAGGTGGTGAAAACGGGATGGGGCAGAACCTCTCGGGCGTCGTCGATCTCGACGCCGACGGGAAACGCCGTTCGCTCGACGAGTTGGGTAGCGCCGAGTGCGTCACGCAGCTCTCCGATGCGCTCGGCGCTCCAGTCGCGCAGTACGAGGTCTCCGGCGCCTCCTCCGACTGCATGAAGCGCCTGCTTGACATCATCGACAAACAACGAGACAACGGTCTGGATACCGGGCAGCTTGGTGATCGATACCGCCTGGGCAAGACGCGAGCGTGTCGCGCGCAGATAGGCGGCGCCACTCCGGGCGAGGGCGTCGAGAACGTCCTCCCGGGTGCCCTGGTGAAGAACGGTCAGCCGCCACGGGGCGACTTGTCGGTCGATAAGGGCCGGCACCTCGGCCGGAGGGACGACCCACGCACTGGGCTCGATCCCATCCACGGTTTTGCCAGCGACGAGGACCCCTCCCTTGGCTGCCGCCTCCAACTCGGCGACTGTCGGCGAATTCATCTCGACAGTGGTGGTGCCTTCCCGGCGTCTGCTGACTGCGGTCGGCTCGGCGAGCTGCTCGGCGGGGCGCATTCTCAGGAAAGTGATTCTCATGCCGGACCGATTCTGGCCGGTATCGCCGCCAAACCGCGCCCATCGGCGGCGGCACGCACGTCATCAAGCAACTCAGGGGCGATCCACTGGCTGTTGATGTAGTCCGGGTAGACGGGAAGCCGGGGACGAAGATCGAAACCGGCGACAGATGTGCGACGTTCCAATTCCCCGAGGTGTGGCCATGGAGCTTCGGGATTGACCCAGTCGATGGTCAGGGGGGACACGCCACCCCAGTCATTGATGCCGGCGTCGAGATAGATCTCGTAATGCTCGGTGAGATTGGGAGGAACCTGTATCGATGCCTCGGCACCCATGATCCAGCGAGCCAGGGCCACCACCCTGGCAAACCACCTTGGCACCGGTTCTGCCGACCGACGCATTGGAGTGTCCGCCTTTGCCCTGAAGTTCTGGATGATCACCTCTTGGATGGCGCCTGTGCTGTCCGACAGGTCACGCAATGTGAAGAGCGAGTCGACGATTTCGCGGTGGTTCTCACCGATTCCCACCAGGATTCCGGTGGTGAAGGGCACCTTCTGTCGCCCGGCCGCCTCGATGGTGGCCATTCGTCTCGACGGCTCCTTGGTTGGTGAATTGTGGTGCGGCATCCCGGGCTCGGTAAGTCGCGGGGAGATGTTCTCCAGCATCATCCCCATCGAGGGATTGGTCGGTCTCAGCATCGCCATGGCCTCGTCATCGAGGAGACCGGGATTGGCGTGCGGAAAGAGCGAAGTCTCCGCCCGAACCAATACCGACATCTCGGCCACGTATTCGATGGTCGAGGCCAGGCCCCTGTCATCGAGAAACTCCCGAGCTTGGGGCCAGCGCTGCTCCGGCCGGTCGCCGAGGGTGAACAGGGCCTCGGTGCAACCGGCGGCGTCACCGGCGCGAGCCACCCCCACGACCTCCTCCGGCTCCAGGTAGACACCACCTGCACCCGGTGGCTTGGCAAACGTGCAGTAGGTGCACCGATCGTTGCACAGTGTCGTCAGCGGGATGAACACCTTGCGGGAGTAGGTGATCGTCCGTCCCCGTCCCTCATCCCTCAGCGCGGCGGCATGTTCGAACAGGGGTCCGCCGTCGATCTCCCCACTGAGATAGCGGACCGCCAGGTCGGGATCGGGTGACGGGTGGGTCATCTAAGCCGAGCCACTAGGAGATGTCTGAAGAGCCGGCGCCGATCACACCACCGTCAACCGGAACGATGGTCCCTGTCATCCATGAAGATGCATCCGAGCTCAGGAAGACGATCAGTCGAGCCACGTCTTCCGGCTCCCCCACACGTCCGAGAGGATGCATACGGGCGGTGGCTTCCTCATCGACCAGGAGAGCCCCCGCCAGGCGCGTCTTGACCACCGCCGGAGCAACAGCATTGACCCGAATCGTTGGTGCCAGTTCCTGTGCCAATTGCCGGGTCATATGGACAAGTCCGGCCTTCGAGATGTTGTAGGCGCCGACAATCGGACTGGGCCGCAATCCGGCAACCGAGGCGACATTGACGATGGCGCCACCGTGGTCCTCCATCCAGCTGTGAAATGCGGCGCGGGCCCACAGGAGCGGTGCTCTCAGATTGACGGCCCATGTCTTGTCAAGCGCCCCAAGATCGACGTCCATCAGCGCTCCAGCTGACGGGTTGGTCCCTGCGTTGTTGACGAGGATGTCGCAGGAACCGAAACGCTCGACCGTGGCCGCAACGGCATCATTGGCGGCTCCCTCGTCGTCAGCCCTCGCTGTCAGCGCCAGCAGCCGATCAGCGTCAACGCCTGCCTCTATCAGCGTCTCGGCCGCCGCCTCGATGTTCTCGGGTTTGCGAGAAGTGATCACGACACCACTCGCGCCGCTGCGAGCGAACTCCAAGGCAGTAGCCATGCCGATACCGCGACTGCCCCCGGTGACCAGGGCCACTTTTCCATCAACTCTTACGTCCATGCGTCTCTCCTTCGGGGCGGCCTCTGCACAACCGAGGGAGGAACCCTAATGTTCCGCCCGTGCGGATTCTCGTCGCCACCACAGGTGTTCTTCCCGCCGCTCCTGTCGCCGACTTCTGCAGGCTTCTTGCAGGCGAGGAGACCAGAGTGACCGTCATGACGGTCGTACGGGTTCCTCGCTCATTCCTCGAATCCCTCGACGACGACAGCAGGCGATCCTTTCTCGACGACGCTGAGGAGGACGCGCCATCCGCTGAGAAGAAGGCCGCCGCCTACCTCGAGGAACGGGGCCGACGGGCGGTCGATCCAATCTGCGCTGCGCTTGTCGCCCATGACATCGAATGCGACATTCGGTTTGTCGAAGGCGACGATCCGGCCGAGGCCATCATCTCAACCGCGCAGAAGGTTCGTGCCGAGATGGTTGTCATGGGAGCCACCCGAAGGCTCTTCACCGAGGAGGCCTGGCGCTCGGTCTCGGCCAGGGTCATGGTGAACTCACACCTTCCCGTTCTTCTCGTTCCCGGCTCCAAGATCGAGGACACCATGGAGATGCCCATCATCGAGCCCTGATCGGCCGCCGAACGCGAATCTGTCACACCCATCAAATACCTTGTGGGTATGGACTTCCCTACATCCGAATCGTGCGAACACAAGCCGGTCTGGGTCGACACAATCGCCGTTGCTGCCTGTGGTGACTGTGGCCGGGTCGATTGGTTCTCCAACGAGGGCCCCATCGACCACGCCGAGGCCATCGCCGCCCTCTACGGCAGCTACGACCTGGCCGGACCTCTCGACGCCCTCGGTGCGCCTTCCGACCGTGTCCTCGTCTATCTCCCGCCTTCGCGTCGCAAACGCAAGAGTCTCGATGCTCTTCCCAAGAACGTGTGGCTCAAGGCCGGGCCGCGGCTCTGGATGTCGCACGATGGCGAGGTTCTGCTGCTGGCGACCAACCAGCCGATGTTGTTCGAGAATCTGCTGCGCGGCGCCTAACGGTCGCTCGGCGCTTGACCGGCGACCGATTCGAACTGGGTCTCGTATAACTCCGCATAGAGACCGTTCGCCTCGATGAGCGTCTCGTGAGTCCCTCGCTCCACGATGTGTCCCTCGTCGATCACGAGAATCAGGTCCGCCTTTCGAACCGTCGAGAGCCGATGGGCGATGACCAGTGATGTCCGACCCTGTAAAAGCGTCTCCAGAGCCTCCTGGATCAGTGACTCGGACCGTGAGTCGAGATGCGAGGTCGCTTCATCGAGGATCAGGATCCGGGGATCTTTGAGCAACACCCTGGCTATCGCGATTCGCTGCTTTTCGCCTCCTGAGAGCCGGTAGCCCCTCTCCCCGACCATCGTGTCGTATCCGTCGGGGAGCTTGACGATCATGTCGTGGATGTTTGCCGCTCGGGCCGCCTCGACCAGTTCGTCCAGAACTGCTTTCGGCTTCGCGTACCGGAGATTGGCGGCGATCGTGTCATGAAACAGATAGGTCTCCTGGGTCACCACTCCCACGGTTGCCGCCAGGTCTACCGGGCTGACAAGACGAACGTCCTTGCCGTCGATCAACACCCGGCCTTCGGTCACGTCATACAACCTTGGAACCAGATACGAGATAGTCGTTTTACCGGCACCTGAAGGTCCGACAAGAGCGACAAGCGTGCCCGGCTCGGCCACAAAGCTGGTGTCATCGATCGCCCAATCTCTGGTCGATGCCTGTTGGACGACATCGGACGAGTCCGAACTGGCACGCCAACTGAATCTCTTCACCGCCTCGAGCCCCTCTGCCTCTCCGGAGCTGTATCGGAAGCTGACATGTTCGAGCTCAACCGTCCCGATCGCAGGAGCCAGAGGAACAGGATCCGCGGGGGCAGGAACATCCGTATCGAGATCGAGGACCTCGAACACCCGCTCGAACGACACGAGGGAAGTGGCGAATTCGACCCTGGTGTTCGATATCGCCGCCAGCGGGCCGTATAGCTGGGTAAGGAGGGTCGAGAACATGATGAGCGTTCCCAACGTGATGGACTGATTGATGACAAAAAGACCGCCGACCCAGAACACGGCGGCGATTCCAACCGCTGACACCAAGCCGAGGGCGGCGAAGAATCCTCTGCCCACCATTGCCCGACGGACCCCCAAGTCACGCACGAGCAACGCCTGCCCCGTGAACTTCTCCTTCTCTTCGGCCCACCTGCCGAAGAGCCGGATCAACAGGGCACCACTTACGTTGAACGACTCCTGAAGGGTCCCCGACATGGCAGCCTCGTGCTCCATCTGCTGCTGAGTGACCCGTCGAAGCACCTTCGCCACCCGACGGGCCGGAAGCACGAAAAGAGGAAGAGCTGCCACCGCGAGAAGGGTCAGACGCCAGTCCGCCTGAATCATCACGATCAGGATCACCACCACAGAGATCACGTTGGAAACGATGGACACGAAGGTCCCGGTTATCGCCTGCTGAGCGCCCACGACATCAGAGCTGAGCCGGTTCATGAGCTCCCCCGTCTTGGTCGCGGTGAAGAACCGCAGCGACATCGTCTGGAGGTGGGCGAACAACTCACAGCGCAGGTCGAAGATGATCCCCTCCCCGACACTCGAGCTGAGCCATCTCTGCCCGACGCCCACAAGGGCGTTGATGAGGGGCACGAGGATCATCCCGACGCCAAGAAGGGTCAGTTGGGCAACATCCTCACGTGGGATGGCCTCGTCCACCAGAAGCCTGATGAGCAAGGCGGGGACGACGGAGAGCCCTGAGATGATGATGATCGTGAGCAGGATTCCCGCAAGTCCCGAGGCGTATGGTCTCCCGTAGGACCAGACGCGTTTGAGCAGATCGCGGTCGATGTCGGGCCGGTCTTGCTCCTCGTCGTACTTGAGGTAGCTCCACCAGCCACCAGAGTGAAAGATCAGTTTCCTCCTGTGGGGGGTCGAGCCTAGGAGGCGGTCGGCTCTACGTCTTCGAGAAACGTCAGCTCGGACACCATCCGGGTCATCGCCTCGTCGGGGACGTAACTCCGTCCGAAGAGCTCGTAGCGGCGAACCTCGTCGAACCAGATAAAGGTCTCCCCGCTGCTCGAGACCAGACGCCACACCTTGCGTCCCGGCATGTCGAGGATGTCACATTGGATGGTGGTCTGGTCGGCGAGGGCGGCGCAGGACACCTCCTCCGCGCCTTCCGTCACCTGGAGGGAACCATCGGCATCGTTGGCCACGACGAGGGTCGCCATCTGAGCCACAGATCGTGACCGGGTGTACGGCTCGGCCGACCAGATACCAAAGGCGGCCGACGGGTCGGTGGAGAGATCACCGCTGTTCTCGATCACCAGTTGGGACGACACCCACTGGGCCCCGTGTGGGACAACGGCCGGGAAGCTCACACCCGGCAGAGCTGCCGCAATCTCGGCTCTGCTTGCCTGAATGAACCGGTCACCCTCGCGGCGCTGAAAGATCTCGGCGACGAGTGCGGCCGGGTCATCCAGATTCAGGGTGACGATGTCATCGTTCGCCCATTGCAGCGTGGAGACATCGGCAATCAGGGGGACCGTCGTTGGCGGCTGGGTCGTGGTGATGACTTCTGGCTCGTTGATCCACCCCGAGCTTCGTTCCCCGATGGAGATCAAGGGGGTGTCCCCACACGCCGACAGGACGAGGCCGAACACCACGAGCGTCGCCAAGCGCGTCCATTGTTTGGTCAATCCGATCGTCCTTTCGCCCCAACACCCATTGAACGGAACCGGATACGAGTTCCGTTCCCGACGGACCCGCCGGATCCGACACCGACCATTCTTGCCTACTTATCCTCAGGATCGTGAATCATCTCACTCTCTTTGACGAGGGATTCCCCTCCCCCGGTTCCATGGACACTGCGGTCAGCCACGCGATCCTCAAATCGGTTGCGAACAAAGAGATGGGTGAGTCATTCAGGCTTCACCGACCGGGACCCGTCGTCGCGTTTGGCCGGGCAGACCGGGCGAGCCCCGGCTATCCCGAGGCCGTGCAGATTGTGGAACAGAGTGGATTCGCTGCCATCGAGCGGCTGGCCGGCGGTCGAGCCGCGGTCTTCCACGAACAGACGCTCGCATTCTCCTGGGCCACTCCCGACACGAACCCACGTTCCGGAATCGAGATCCGATTCGAGACAATCGCCAATCTGATCGCCGAGGCGTTCTCGGAGTTGGGAATCGACTCTGACATCGGGGAACTTCCGGGGGAATACTGCCCGGGCCGGTGGTCGCTGAGCGTTGCCGGGAGGTCCAAGGTCATGGGCGTCGGCCAACGACTGATCAGGGGCGCCGCGCATGTCGGCGGTGTCATCGTCATCGACCAGGGTTACCGCATTCGTGAGGTATTAACACCCGTGTACGAGGCCTTGGGCCTCGTATGGAACCCCTCCACGGTTGGGGCGTTGACCGACGTTTCGCCCGGGCTCAAGGTCGACGATGTGGCCACCGCTGTTGTCGAATCGGTCGCCAACCGCTTTGATCTCGAACCAGCAGTGATTCCGGAGGCTGTTGTAGACAGCGCCCGGCTGCTCATGGATGCCCACCTGCCCAAGGTCGCCTGATGAAGATCCTCGTGCTCAATGGCCCAAATCTGAACCTTCTCGGCTCGAGGGAACCCGAGGTGTACGGCAGTGACACGCTTGCCGACCTGGAACGAATGCTTTTTCGTTGGGGCGATGACCTCGGAATGGATGTCGAGACCAAACACTCGAATCATGAGGGCGAGATGATCGACGCTATCCAGGCAAGCGACGCGTCGGGGATCGTCCTCAACGCGGCGGCGTTGACCCACACCTCCCGCGCCTTGGGCGACGCTATCCGAGCAAGGGCCATCCCCACCGTCGAGGTTCACATCTCGAACATCAAGGAGCGCGAGCCTTGGCGCTCCGTCTCGCTGGTCTCGGAGGCATGTGCCCGAACCATTTACGGACGAGGCCTGATCGGATATAGGGATGCTCTGAGACATCTGAAGCACCGATTCGAGGTGCCCGCCACGTCGGTCAGATACGGGTCTCACAACTCAAGTTTCGGCGATCTGCGGGGGGAAGGTGACCACCTGTTCGTATTGGTCCACGGCGGATTCTGGCGTCAGGAGTGGGAGAGCGACACGATGGAATCTCTCGCCGTTGATCTGAGCCGGCGGGGTCATCAGACGTGGAACCTCGAATACAGGCGCCTCGGGGATGGAGGAGGCTGGCCAGGTTCGTTCCACGATGTTCTCACGGCGCTCGATTTCGTGCCCCAGCTCAAGGCACCGGCCTCCAAGATCACCGTGATCGGCCACTCGGCAGGGGCCCACATGGCGATGTGGGCTGTTCCCCGCGCGTCGACCGTGATCGACAAGGTTGCGGCACTCGCCCCCGTGACCGATCTCGACGACCTTGCCCGATCCAATCGCTTCGGAGTAGCTGAGGCTCGCTCCCTCCTCGATGCGGGAGCCAGGAGCGTTCCCGATCCGGGTCGGATCCACACTCTCCTCATCCACGGCACCGAGGACCGTCATGTCCCCTACGCGGAGAGCCTCTCCTTTGGGAATCGACTCGGTCTCGAACTGACGCCGACCAACACCGGGCACTTCGAGTTACTCGATCCGACCCAGCCCTACTGGGATCAGTTGGTCGATTCGTTGTAGTACCGGGTTAATCGGCCGAGAAGGCGAACGTCGTTCCCACATTGCTCGCCGTGTAGGCATCGGGGAGAGCCGTGGCTACCTGGTGGGCTGCTCTCCACCCGGTGCAGTGACCGGGAACAATCAGATCCGGCGAGAGCGCGACGAGTTCTCCGATCGTGTTGGGGATGATTGACTCGAAGAGTCCGCCTGTCAGGTGGAGCCCGCCGATGAACCCGTGAATGTGTCCCACACCGGTCGCCTTCCGCACGTGGTGCAGGACGTTGATCACCCCTGAGTGACTGCAACTAGACAGGACCACCAGCCCCTTGCCTCGGACATTGATCACCATGGCCTGGTCGTCCCAGATCCACGGATCTGGCTCCCATCCTTCCTCGATTTGGGTGTGTTGAATCGGGAAGCCCTTCTCGAACTCTGTGACACGGTCGATCTGGCCGGTGACGAGAACCGAACCGGCCAACAGCATTGACGGTCCTCGCTCTTCAACCACCTGCCACCCCTCACGATCGAGATCGTTGTGGCTTGGCGGCGGCAAACGTATCTCCTCACCTGTCGGGAACACCACCTTCCTCTCGCGCCACGCATGGGGGTGAATCACCAACGGCATCGACCCTCGAACCCGCCCATACAGGCCTTCGAGACCGCCGTGGTGGTCAGCATGCCCATGCGACAACACCACAGCCCGATAACCCTTGGGGTCGAGACCGAGTACATCCAGGTTGTGGACCATCGAATCCCTGGTCAACCCGGCGTCATAGAGGATCTTGTCGCTGCTGCCGTTCTGATGAACCGTGACTGAGAGCGAATAGCCATGCTCGGCACGAAGCTGGTCGACCTCGCTCCAATTCCACTGCCAGGGAGGCCTGAGAGCGGTCTCAGTAGGCGCGGCGAGTATGTCGATGGCGTTGTCCATGAC
Organism: Actinomycetota bacterium; assembly: GCA_034658975.1. Lineage (GTDB taxonomy): Bacteria > Actinomycetota > Acidimicrobiia > Spongiisociales > ZC4RG35 > SZUA-217. Next base: position 11,093 of record JAYEGJ010000091.1, on the reverse strand, counting down.
CACCGTCACCTCGACACCATCCACCGGAATCAGTTCGACTCTCTCACCCATCGACATACATCATCGCTGGAGAGCCGATCCTATGCCGGGCACACCACCAAGGAACCACAGAAGTGCCAACGACAACGGTGCAGCTCCTGGCGGATCAACCGGTTCGACATACTTATCCACAGGCCGTTAGGGTTTTCGGTCCGGGGAGCGGGCATTCGCCCGTTACGGAGTCACACACATGCGTTCGAGACGCTTTTCTTTTTTCGCTGGATGGGCCGCCGTAGCCCTTACCGCTGCGGCAGGCTTTGCCGCTTTCGGCAACCCCAATCCAACCTCGCAAGAGATTCGGGTTGAGGCTGCCGGTGCCTCAATGGGCCACACCAGCGGCGCCTACGCCGGCTTGGCCTTCGCCGTTCTCGGCCCCGCCGGTCCCGACTCGCCGACCATCGACGTACCCGAGGCTTTCCTCGATCCCTCCCCGACCGACTTCGCTACCGCGGCAGCAGACGAGTCGACCCAGGAGGCTGCCGAATCTGCCCAAGACAATTCAACGGCGGGTTGGCTCTCCGAGGTCGAAGTGCGGGCGTTCGTGACCCTCTACTTCGAACCGGCCGACGTGAATCGCGCCGTGCGTGTGGCGTGGTGTGAGTCCCGATTCAATCCCGATTCGGTGAATCGGCGAACAGGCGGCATAGGGCTGTTCCAGCATCTTCCCCGTTACTGGGAAGAGCGAGCCTCGAACGCCGGGTTCCAGGGTGTCGATGCAACCGATGCGGAGGCTTCGACGGCCGCCGCTGCCTGGGCCGTCTACAACGGTGGCGGCTGGGACGTGTTCACCTGTCGCGGGTGATGCTCACCTGAAGTCTCTCGACTTCACCGTCTTTACTCCGATCGCTTCGAAATCACGGGCGACGATGTTGGTGACACCGTCGTGGTACTCGATCCTTCCGTGGATGACCAGGGCAGGGCTCTTCCGCACCACCTGACGGTGTTTCGCCCACACATCAGGCAGCACCACGATGTTCAACAGCCCGGTCTCGTCTTCGAGATTGAGGAAGTAGACACCATTTGCGGTCCCCGGGCGCTGTCGATGAGTGATGACGCCTGCAACTTTGATACGCGAGCGATGACGGTGCACTTCGAGTGCCTCCGCAGCGGTGAGACAGCCTTCGAGTTGGTCCCTCACGAAACTCATCGGGTGCCTGGCCGACACCGACGTTGACCACAGGTCCGCACGGTGGGCTTCTTCTTCGGACATGGCAGGCAACTTCGGTGCTTCAATCCCCGGTGACAGAGCCAGCCGTTCGGGATCGATCTCCGCAAGAGCTCCCGCAGCCCACATCCCTTCGCGCCTGCCAAGGCCTATGGATTCGAGGGCTCCCGCCGCGGCAAGGCCTTCGAGCGACTCGACATCCAATCCGGTTCTGAAACCCAGATCCTCTGGTGACTCGAAACCTCCGCCGAGAACACGGGCGGCCTCGATTCGGGTCACCTCCTTCTCCCCCAGATTCCTCACATAGCGCAACCCCATGCGGACTCCCACGGCGGGGCGGATCGTGTCGTCGACATGGCCTCTCCCCCGACGCCAGCCCTGGCCGAGATATGTCACCACATCGTTGGGGTCGGCGTCGATTGGCTCGATTGTGCAGTCGTGCCAGGACACGTTCACGTCGGGGCCGAGCACCACCACACCGTGACGTTGAGCGTCCTGCACAAGGGAGTTCGGGCTGTAGAAGCCCATCGGCTGGGCGTTGAGAAGGCCCGCCAGGTATTCGGCCGGGTAGTGCAAGCGAAGCCACGCCGACATGTAGACGATGTAGGCGAAGCTCACCGAATGGCTCTCGGGGAATCCGAAGCTGGCAAAGCCCTGGAGTTTCTCCCAGATCTCATCCGCAGCAGCATCAGTGATCCCGTTGACGGCCATCCCGGCATAGACCTCGTCTTTGAGACGGCCCATTGCCTGATCGGAACGCTTGTGGGTCATCGCCTGACGCAGGCGATCTGCCTGTGAACCGTCGAATCCTGCGCAGATCCTCGCCAACTCCATGAGCTGCTCTTGGAAGATGGGGACACCGAGTGTCTTTTTGAGAATCACCTCGGTCGAAGGGTGCGGGTATCTGACCGGCTCCTCCCCGTTGCGGCGTCGCAGATAGGGGTGGACCGACTGTCCCTGGATCGGTCCGGGACGGATCAGTGCGACTTCCACCGCCAGGTCGTAGAAGGTCTTGGGCTTCATCTTGGGGAGAGTCGCCATCTGGGCTCGAGACTCGATCTGGAACAACCCAACAGTGTCCGCGCGCGTTATCGATTCATAGATCACCGGCTCCTGTGGGATCCGGGCAAGGTCCACATCGACGCCATGCGTATCTGAGATCATCTCGGTCGCCAGGTGGAGGGCATTCAGCATCCCCAGGCCCAACAGGTCGAATTTGACGATCCCCACCGCCGCCGAGTCGTCTTTGTCCCACTGGATGACGGTCCGGCCCTCCATCCGCCCCCATTCCAGAGGCACAACCTGCCACAAAGGACGATCGGCAATCACCATCCCTCCGGAGTGGATTCCGAGATGCCTCGGGTATCCGTCGAGACGCCAGCAGATGTCGTAGATCATCTCGGCGGTCATCCCCTCCGGCAGCGGAGTGTCCATGTTCCGAAGCTGTGCAGGATCGCGGGTGTCGACGTACTTGGAGAGCCCATCAACCTGGGCCTGGGTGAATCCGAAGGTCTTAGCCACGTCCCTGAGGACCGACCGTGCTCTGTAGGTGATGACGTTGGCCACCATCGCCGCCCGCTCCCGCCCATATCGGCGGTAGCAGTATTGGATGACCTCCTCGCGCCGGTCCGCTTCGAAGTCGACGTCGATGTCCGGTGGCTTGCCCCTTTCCTCGGAGAGAAACCGCTCAAAGGGGAGATGGAGTCGGATGGGGTCGACACGGGTCAGCCCGATACACCGGCACACCGCCGAGTCTGCGCCCGAGCCGCGGATCTGGCAGAAGATGTCCTGGTCCCTGGCAAAATCGACCAGGTCCTTCACCACCAGGAAATATCCGGGGAAACCGAGGCGCTCGATGATCTCCAGCTCATGCTCGAGCCTGCGCCGCGCCACAGGATCGATGCCCTCCTCCGAGCCCGGGTAGACATCCCGCGCCCCTTCCCAGGTGAGATGGGCCAAATACTCCATCTCGTTCTGGAAATGGCCCGGCATGGGGAAATCCGGTAGCCGTGGTGCGACAAGCCCGAGGTCGAAGGCGAGCCGCCGGCCCAGCTCTGCACTGCGCGCCACTGCCCCGGGGTATCGGGCGAACCTCTGTGCCATTTCTCTCGGATGCTTCAGATACCGCTCGTCACTCGCTGGTCTGAAACCGTCGGCCTCGGAAAGCGTCCGCCGGCCGCCTATGGCCGCAAGCACCTCCGACAGGTAGGCGTCATCGCGCCGGTGGTAGTGGACCTGGTTGGTGGCGACCGTCGACAGGCGAAGCTTCTGGGAGACCTCCCACAGAAGATCGTTCCGGGAGTCGTCTTCGGGCATTCCGTGGTGCCAGATCTCGACATGGAGCCGGGGACCGAACAACTCGTGCAACCGCGACGCCTCCCGGATGGTGGCGCCCAGATCCCCATCCAGTGCAGCGCGGGGTACTGCCCCGGCATGGCACCCGGTCAGGGCGTGGATATCGCTGCTGGCGGCTGTCTCGGCAAGGTCGTCCCAGGAGTAGATGGGGTGGTCCTTCTCCCCCCGCATCTGTGCCTTGGTCACCAGATGTGAGAGAGATCGATAGCCATCGGGCGAACCGGCGAGAAGAACGAGATGGTCGGACACGGGGCGCTCTGTGGGTTTGGTCCCGTGAGAGCGGACACTGCGCCCCCGACGCAGCCGGCCCTGGCCACCTTTCACCCGGGCATACCGGTGCTGATCCCATTCCTCTGCACGAGAAACCGGATCGACAGGACCACCGGGATCTGCCTCCAATCCGATCTCGACGCCGTATATAACCGGCAGTCCGGTGGCCTTGGCCGCCTGCCACAACCGGGACGTCCCGTAAAACCCGTTGTGGTCGGTTACGGCGAGGGCGTCATACCCCAACTCGATTGCCCGCTCCACCAGATCCTCGGGATGGGAGGCTCCGTCGAGGAAGGAGAAATTGGTGTGACAGTGAAGCTCGGCGTACACAAGCTCACTCTATCGAACATATGTTCGATGTCTAATGGCGACCGTCGGCTAGTTTGGCTGCCATGCAGGACATAAGCGTCCCGGTGGTCAACACCACGATCAACGTCTGGTTTCGCCCACCCGCCCCGTCTTCACCCACGGTGGTTCTCCTCCATGGCCTCACCGGGACCTCGCGTTGGTGGTCACCGGTCATCTCCCATCTCCCTGCCAACATCGGTCTTGTTGTGCCCGATATCCGCGGCCGCGGCCAGAGTTGGGGATCCGCCGGGCCCTTCGATCTCAAGACCATCGCCGACGACATCGGCCACTGTCTCGACCACTTCGAAGTCGAGGCCAGAACCGTTATTGGCTATTCCATGGGTGCCTGGGTGGCAACGTTGTTCGGCGTTCGCCATCCCGAGAGATTGCACAACATCCTTCTGGTTGATGGTGGGCTCCCCGTCGAGTTCGACGCCTCGCTCGAAACGGCGGAGATCCTCGATCGGATGGTCGGTCCCGCCGTCGCCCGACTCGGAATGGAATTCGAGAGCCTCGAGACCTATCTCCAATTCTGGAAGGATCACCCGGCGCTGGCCGACCGCTGGCACGATGACATGGCGAAAGTTTTCGCCTACGACGTCCAGGAGGTCGACACGATGTGGAGGGTGCGAGGGAACAACGAGGCGGTGGTGGCCGGAGGCTCTGACATGATCTTCGACGACGAGACAGTGAACTCCTATCGGGACCTCGGTGTGCCCACGACACTGATAACGGTCGATCACGGCATGCTCAACGAGCCGGGAGGGTTCATAACGCCTCGGGCAGCAGCCTCCGCAGCCTCGCTCAACGCGAATCTCGAGGCGACACTCCTCAGCGACCTCAATCACTACACACTTGTCGTCGGCGACGGAGCACCATCGGTCGCTTCGATGATTACCGTCGGGCTGTAGTGGTATAGGAGGTCTCATGTCATCAATCACAAAGACAATCCGGCTTTCAGGCAAGGCCGGCGGATCGATCGAAGACGCCGTCCGCACCGTTCTCGCCAGGGCCGCAACAACCGTTTCAGACATTCAGAAGTTCACCATTGTCAAGGTCGGCGGCGAAGTCGACGACTCCGGCGCCCCCACGTTCTTCACCGTCACCCTCGACATCACGTTCGGGATCAAGGACCCGGTCGAGCACGGTTAGAGGGTCGGGGTTGACCTATAACGTCCTCGCCGAACATGGCATTTCGTCGCCTGACCAGGCAATCTTGTACTCGCCCTCGCCGACGAACCAGACGAGGACCGAACCCGACGCACCCTACGGCGCTGTCACCAGCACCTCACGGGACCCCACATCGTTAGATGTACGGAGGTTGGGGGTTTCGAGTTGGCCGATGAGGCCAATCCGAAGTGACGAATTCCTCTAGACGCAGGTGTCTCCTCGGTGGATAATCGAAGGTGGTCCGTCCTGATCAGCAGCCGAACCGCTTTGGCTCTCGGTGATGGTCTGGAGATAGGAGGCAGCAATGACTGACACTTTGCGGGCGTCGGATACGGTCGTAACCCGTACTTTGGAGAGACAAGGCCGAATCCTCCGGCCTGTCGTCGTGATCCTCGCGATCCTTGTACTGGGGCTGGGGGCGTGGGTCATCTACGACTTCGGACAAGAGTCCGCTTTGGTTCCAACGTCAGAGATCAGAGAGCTGGTCGATGACTACACCGCCGCTTGGAACGAATATGACGGCGAGGCATTCCTGGCTACCACGCGGGCTGGTTACACGTTCACGTCGAACATCACTGGCACCTTCGACCGCGACGAGCAGCTCCAATTCATCGAGAACACCCTCCCGGCCTCCGCTTGGCAGGTGGAGATGATGGAAGCTCCGGTCATGGTGGGAGACACACCCTGGTATTACGTTTCCTTCCCTGTTCAAATCGAAGGCACCCTGCGGGGTTCGAGGCAGGGTGTGAGTGTGCTCGCGATCTATGAGACCCTCGACGGAGAACTGCTGGTCATGAACCACGTCTATGCAGGGAGATAGAGAAACCGACCACCTCAGCGTTACGAACCCGAGTTAGCCCTCCCGACGAGCATCTAGGTGCTCTGGCCACAAACGTTGGCGATGTTCAGGGCGAGGCCGGGACGTCTCTGGCATGGACGCAGCGACGTTCGCCACCCGTCCGTTCGTCGAGGACGAGGACACAGCCAGGGGCGTCACTGGCCGTCCTGAACGCGGCAAACGTTAGTGGTCGGGGCACTAGGAGCCCTCTGCGTTCGAGCACGGCTGAGCCGCTAACCGGTTTCCAGGAGGTCTCTCTCCACGCGCAGGAGAACAGAGTCGGCCCACCATGGCGAGATGGCCGCACGAAATGCGCTGAGCACCATGGTTGAGACGCGCGATCCAGAGGACCGGGGATTCAGGCCAACTTCCAAGGCGCAGTTTCGGTAGTGCCGTGCGGTGAACAGCATCATCAACACTGCCGCGCCACGGGCCGGGCTGAGCCGCGGAAGCTCGACAGCGTCGACCAGCCGACGAAACGAAGCGGCGCGGCGCGTGGCAAGAAACATCAAATCGCGACGAGCACGGGCGACAGCGTCAGCAGTGGCGGTTTCCACCTCCGAGGCCAGGTGCTCTTTCAGGGCGGGGTGGTAGGCGATTCCACGACGAAGATCCTTCTCCACGTCCCGGGTGATATTGGCCAGTTGTATCAGCTCCGACACCTCCAGGGCGTCCGCCCTGTGATTGCCCGATAGGTCGCCAAGCAGCGTCTCCATCACGAATAGCGCCGGCAGCCCAATGACACGGTGGCAATAGTCGAGAACCTGTTGTTCGTCCTCGAGAACTCCTCCCTGGGCCTCGAAGATTCCGGAGAATTCGATCATGCCTGTCGCCATGTCCCTGATCAGACGACCCACCCGCTCCCGGGTGTCGTCTTCCAGTTCGAAGAACACTTCGTCCACCAGGTGGTGACGATCGATCAGCAGGAGATGGGTCAGATCGCGTGCGTCTGGATCATCGGGTGCGGGGGCGATCGGCGCTGGTCCGGGCATGGCCGTGTCGAATCTCTTCGCAAAGGCGTCCAGCGCGTCGCGAGCTTCAGTCGGGGTTGAGCTCAGGTCCTCGTACGTGTCGAGCATCCGGGCGTATAGGTAGCCGACGGCGCTGGCTCTCGCCTCATCCTCGGGCAGGAGGAGGATGCTGGGAGCAAAGGAGCGGGCAGCGTGAGGGAGGATCGCCCAGACGAAAGTGTCGGGGTCTTCAATAGACCCCAGGCGTCCGAAATGCGGGCGATCGCGGTCGACGAGAGTCCCCCGAATGAGGAGCCAGATACGACGAATCGAAAACGGAATCGATGACACCCACAAAGAATTTAGCCGGTGTCAGGTCTTCTCCGCAGTAAGTCGCCCAGGAGCCGTAGATTGGGGCACCGATATGAGTTGGAGTATTTCGGAGATCCCTGACCTGACCGACAAAGTGGCGGTCGTGACCGGTGCCAATGGAGGATTGGGCCTGGAATCGGCCAGGGCACTGGCGGGTGTCAATGCCCATGTGATCATGGCGGCGCGAGACCAGGAGAAAGCAAAAAGGGCCCTGGACGAAGTCCAAGCTGCCCACCCGGGTGCTTCGCTGGAGATTGTCGAACTCGATCTCGGATCACTCGCGTCGACAGAGGAGGCAGCCGGGGCAATCAGCGAACAGCACCAGGTGGTCGACATCCTCCTGAACAACGCCGGCGTCATGGCGATGCCCGAGCGACGCACGGTGGACGGCTTTGAGACACAGATCGGAATCAATCATCTGGGCCACTGGGCTCTCACCGCCCACCTGCTGCCGTCTCTGCTCCGAGCCGATGCTGCCCGCGTGGTCACAGTGACGAGCACCGCCCACCACTTCGGTCGTCCGGTCGATCCCGACAATCCCCACCTCGAGGGCAATTACAAGCCATGGAAGGGTTATGGACAGTCCAAGCTGGCCAACTATCACTTCGCTCTCGGCCTCCAGAAGGAGTTCGAGAATCACAAGGCCTCAGCGCAAAGCCTCGTCGCTCACCCCGGGCTGTCTCACACCAACCTCCAGGTGCATACCGCCGACCAGGGAGCTGTCGGCGCCAGCGGTCCCTTTTGGAAGTACCTGGCCGCAAAAGTCGGGATGCATGCAGCGGACGGTGCGCTGCCCCAAATCCGGGCGGCGACGGACCCCAGCGCCGAAGGCGGCCAGATGTACGCCCCGAGGTTCATGAACAGCGGAGCGCCGGTACGACGCCCAATCCTGCGCAGAATCGGTCTGAGCAAGGCGATAGAAGACCTATGGGCGGTCTCTGAGCAGGAGACGGGAATCAGGCTTGACCTCGAGCACGCCGCACAGCAACCGTGACCGTGAGACGGCGGGCCATCGACGAAGCTGACCGCGGATGAGCCTCCCACCTCCACAGTCACTCGGCGACGGCATCCACCTGATCCCTGCCCCGCTCCCCTTCAAGTCGCCGGCGTGGGTCAACACCTATGCGGTCGAGGCCGACGGCGGCCTGCTCCTCATCGACTGCGGCGCCGACTGGGATCCGGGCCGGCAGGCGATACGTGAGGGATTCACGAGCCTGGGCCTGGAGGAGTCATCGGTCCACACGCTCTTGGTGTCGCATCTCCACCCCGACCATGTCGGAATGGCGGCCCGCCTCACCGAGGAACTCGGCTGCCGGTTTGTCATGCACCAGCGAGCCAAGAAACTCGTCGAGAGATACAACGACACGGCGGGGTACCAGCAACGCCTTTCCAAGATCGCCTTCGATCATGGCGTCCCCGAGCCAATCATTGAGGCGGCCACGAGTGCGAAGCGACCTTCCTACATGCCTCTGATCAACGCTCCCGACCACACGGTGGAGGATGACGATCTGATAGACCTTGGCGACGGTCGGAGTCTCGCCGTTATCCACACCCCGGGTCATGAGCCGGCACACATCTGCCTGCGCGATAGCCGTACGGGAATCCTCTTCTCGGGAGATCACGTCCTGCCGCGGATCTCACCGGTGATCATGTACGACCTCCATGTCGGTGACGTACTCGGGGACTATATGAATTCGCTCCAGAAGCTCATCGGGATGCACATCGGCTTGACGTACCCCGCCCACGGAACCCTGATCGAGCATGGCGAGGAACGTGCCCGCCAGATACTCCTCCATCATGATCGAAGACTCCTTGACATGGCCGACCTCGTTCGCTCGGCCGATGTCTCGGCATGGGAGGTGATGGTCAAGTCCTTCCGGTCGGACCTCGATCCGATACAGATCCGCCTCGCTTTCCTCGAGACCATCTCTCACCTCGAGCATCTGAGGCTGACCGGCCGCATTCGCGACGAGGACCGCGACGGCAAGGTCTTCTACGTCAGATAATGCTCAAGAGGTTGGCATGACGGCCGACATGGACGAAGATGTGATGCAACAGCGGCAATGCCGCTGCTCCTAGGAGGGACTCGAATGATTCTTGGCTATCTAGACGCCGGCTCAGGAAGCCTGATTCTCCAGGCTGTCCTCGGTGGGATCGCAGGCGTCGTGGTCGCCGCAAAGGCATGGAAGGCTCGATTTCAGGGGCGCAAGGCCGCTGCCCAGGCCGAGACAGAGGCCGGCGAACCCGAAGCCATCACAGACGAGTCGCCGGTCACCAGCGAGTCGTAGCTCTCGATGATCTCGCCCGATCCGGGGTCCTTTCGCGATCCCGCCTCCCGGGTCGTTCATGATGGCGATCGAATTCTTCGTGTCCTCGACGACAGGGGACTTGCCGCCTGGCAGTCGGTAAAGAACAAGCCCTTCTTCAACAAGGCCGTCGCTGAGGGCCGCATCATCGCCACCGACCGCAGCGACGTGAGCATCTCGGGAGCGGCCGGCGTGCTCGAGCACCCACGACTCCCGATCATCACCTACCCCTATGAGTGGACCTTCTCGATGCTGAAGGACGCTGCTCTTCTCCAACTCGACCTGCTCGCGGAGGCCCTGTCCGACGGGATCACCATCAAGGATGCAACTCCGTTCAACATCCAGTTCGTCTCGGGACGACCTGTTTTCATCGACATCGGTTCCTTCGAGCCCTACCGGGACGGAGAGCCGTGGATCGGCTACCGGCAATTCACCCGCCAGTTCCTTTTCCCCCTGATGCTGAAGGTTTGGTCGGGGATACCCCACCAAACCTGGCTCCGCGGCGACATAGAAGGGCCGACCGCCCAACAAACCCGCCAGTTGCTTCCTTCGGGGAAACGGAAGAAGCCGAGCGTCCTGTTGCATGTCTCGCTCCAGGCCAAGATGGAAGAGCGAATGTCCGGCGAGGCGGTCCGCACCGACCTGAAGAGCGCCGGCTTCTCGTCTGACTTGATTCTCGCCAACGTTTCCAAACTCAGAAAGCTTGTCGGGTCCTTGACTTGGGATCCCGAGGTCGAGGGATGGAGCGACTACGACTCGTGTACCCATGTCGGACGCGATCGCGATAGCAAGTCAGGCTTCCTCAGCAAGGCCCTCGATCGAACCCACCCCGAGGTGGTCGCCGACCTCGGGGCCAACGACGCACACTTCTCTCTCATCGCCGCTGAGGCCGGAGCCCATGCCGTCGCCATTGACGGTGATGAGCCAGTATTGGATCACGTATACCGGAACCACGACGGATCGGATCTCACACTCGTGGTGTCCGACCTGACCAATCCCACCCCGGCGCAAGGATGGGCCGGAGTAGAGAGACCCGCCCTCTTCGACCGGGTGAAGCCGGATCTGATCATTGCCTACGGCGTGATCCATCATCTGATCTATACGGCGAGTGTCCCACCCGGCACGGTGATGTCCTGGCTCCGAAGCTTTGAGTGCCCCGTAGTCGTGGAGTTCGTTGCTCCGGAAGATGAGATGGTCGCCAAGCTGACGGCAAACAAGTTGGATCAGGAACTACACCAGGACCGCACCGAGGCTGAGTTCAGAACTCTCCTGGCGGACCT
>JAYEGJ010000090.1:0-9196 GCA_034658975.1 Actinomycetota bacterium | reverse complement strand
CCGGACGAGATCCTCGTCGAGGTGAGAGTGCCAAAGGCCGGCGCCGGAGAAGGCTCCGCCTACGACAAGCTGGGTCGCCGGGGTGGCCGCTCCGACTACGCGGTAGCGGGGGCAGCAGCCTGGGTGAAGAAGTCGAACGGTTCGATCGAAGCGGCCCGAGTCGCTGTCACCGGAGTGGGCACGACGCCCTCTCTCGTGAGCGCCGTTGGCGAGGCTTTGGTCGGCACCGACGGATCCGATGCGGCCATCGAGGCGGCGGCGGCACACGCCACTGACGGGGTCACGGTGCTTGAGGACCTGTACGGTTCGGTCGAGTACAAGAGCCACCTTGCCAAGGTCTATGCGGCACGAGCCATCAAGCAGGCTCTGGCTGACTAAGAAACACCAACAAATCAGACGAGTGGCCCGCTATAAGCGGGCCACTCAAGTATCAAGGGATGTATGAGCGTCGAAACATGTGAACACTTCGAGAATCTAGGCTCGCCTGCCGAGCCCACGTCGACCGTCTGCGACCAATGCATCGCGATGGGCGATACGTGGGTGCACCTGAGGGCATGTCTGGGTTGCGGCCAGGTCGGCTGTTGCGACAACTCGAAGAATCGGCACGCCCGCGGCCACTGGCAGGAGCATGGCCATCCGGTAATCCGATCCATTGAGCCCGGAGAAACCTGGCGCTACTGCTTTCAAGACCAACTGATCCTTCCATGACCAGCCCCCGGCCGGTAATCCTCGCCGCCGACGACGAGCCCGAGGTCCTCCGGGCGGTCCAGCGCGATCTCCGTTCGCATTACGCGTCGGACTATCGGATCGTTGGGGCCGGCAGTGGACAAGAGGCAATCGACACCCTCAAGGAGCTGGCGTTACGCGAGACACCCGTCGCCCTGATCGTTTCCGACCAACGCATGCCGATGATCAGCGGTGTCGACGTACTCCGCGCCTCACTCGATCTCTTCCCCACCGCCAGGAGGACACTGCTGACGGCCTATGCGGACACTGATGCGGCGATCAGCGCCATCAACGATGTCGGCCTCGACCACTACATCATGAAGCCCTGGGACCCGCCGGACCAGATGCTCTATCCGATCCTCGATGACCTTCTCAGCGACTGGCATGCCCAATACCGGCCCGGGTATGAGGGCATCCGGGTGATCGGACAGGAGTGGTCCAAGCCTGCCTTTGAGTTGAAGGCGTTCCTGGCGATGAACCAGATCCCGTACAAGTCGCAGACCCTCGAAGATGATGAGGAGGCTGTCTCGTTGATGGAGGCTGCGGGCGCAACCATCAAGGACCTGCCGCTCGTCTTGTTCGAGGAAGGAGATCCGCTCCTCAACCCGACAACCGATGAGTTGGCGGCCCGAATCGGACTGAAGTCCCAGGCAAGTTCACCCGCATACGACGTCGCCATCGTGGGGGCCGGCCCGGCCGGGTTGGCGGCTGCTGTCTATGGGGCATCGGAAGGTTTGAAAACCATCTTGATCGAGGCGTCGGCTCCCGGCGGACAGGCCGCACAGTCGACTCTCATCGAGAACTATCTCGGGTTTCCCAAAGGCATAAGCGGGGCCGACCTTGCCCGCCGGGCCTACTCCCAGGCAACGCGACTCGGAGCCGAGATCCTCGTGCCCGCCAAGGTTGACAAGGTCGAACGCAAGGATCCCTACAAGATCCTTCATTTCGCCGACGGCAACACGATCACGGCCAAGGCGATGATCATCACCAGCGGAGTGGCCTATCGCAGGCTCTCGGCCCCCGGCCTCGACGAGTTGACCGGAACGGGTGTCTACTACGGCACCTCGAACATCGAGGCGAACTACCACCGCGACCAGCCGATGTTCGTCATCGGCGGCGGCAACTCGGCCGGTCAGGCGGCCCTGTTCCTCTCCAAATTCACGTCAAGCGTGACGATCTTGATCAGACGGGACGATCTGGCCGAGACGATGTCTCAGTACCTGATCGACAACATCGACGCCAACGAGTCGGTCACGGTCCGGTCGAACACCCGATTGTTGGAGGCAAAGGGTGACACTCATCTGAGATCGGTCGTGCTCCAGAACATCAAGACTGAGGAATCCAACGAGTACGAAGCCGGAGCAGTCTTCATCTTCGTAGGACAAAAGGCGCACACCGACTGGCTCGGCGATCTCGTACAGCTAGACGACCGCGGGTTTGTCCTCTCTGGGGCCGACCTGGGACAGCTCAAGGGCTGGAACGTCGACCGCGATCCCCTCCCTCTAGAGACTTCCACGCCTGGAGTCTTTGTCGCCGGTGACGTTCGCCATGGCTCGATTCGCAGGGTGGCGGGAGCAACCGGGGAGGGTTCAACTGCCATCCGGTTCGTGCACCAGCACCTCTCTTCTCTGTGACATCAACCGCTGACATTCTCCGCCGGCTGCCCTATTTCGAAGGCCTCTCGGACGACCTGCTCGAGAAGGTGTGCGGGGGCTCCGAACAGTTGGAGATCGACCAGGACACCGTGATCATCGAGGAAGGCAGCGAGTCAGAAGAAATGTATGTCCTGGTGGAAGGTGAGCTTGTCGTCACCAAGCGCGGTGCTGATAAGGAGGTCGAGCTTGCTCGGATTAGCCCCGGCAATGTCGTAGGAGAAACAGCTCTCCTCGCTCAGGCGCCTCGCACGGCCACGGTCTCGAGTTCGGCGAAGTCCCTCGTGGTGAAGATCCCGGTGTCGGCATTTGAGGATTTGCTGGGTGATCCGCGCGTGGTCCGCCGCATGTTCCACACGGTCACCTCGCGCCTGCGAGACACTGAGGAGACGCTTCGCCACGAGGAGCGGATGGCGGCCCTCGGACGCATGGCCGCCCAACTGATGCACGAGCTCAACAATCCAGCGGCCGCCGTAGGACGCAGCACCCAGGAGCTACGGCGCGTCTACGACGAACTGGGTAGCGAAGCTGCGGTCTTGACGAGGTCCCTTGGCGACGGAGCCGACCTCCCGTCGCCGGAACCCCCGGAGAAGATGAGCTCTCTAGAGCGAAGTGATGCGGAGGATGTGATCGCTGAGTGGCTGGATGGGCTGGACATCGCGGATGCCTGGGAGTTGGCGCCGTCCCTGGTCGATGCCGGATGGACGTCGGAACTGCTCGGCTCGGTCGTAGATGACATGAGCCCTGACATCGCGCCTCACTTCGCACGCTGGCTTGCGCTGACGACGATGGCCGAACAGGTGCTGGGCGAGGTCACCATCGGAGCCAAGAGGATCTCCGAGTTGGTCCGCATCGTCAAGGAGTACTCGTATCTGGATCAGGCCCCAATTCAGGAGATAGTGCCGACCGAGGGCATCGAGGACACTCTCGTCCTGCTCAAGTACAAACTCGGGGACATAGAGGTCTTGACCGACTTCCCCGATGATCTGGCCAAGGTCGAGGCTCCGGGCAGGGACCTCAACCAGGTGTGGACCAATCTCATCGACAACGCGGCCGACGCCATGCCCGACGGCGGGACTCTACGAATCTCGGCGCGCAATGAACCCGATGCGGTCGTCATCGAAGTAGCCGACAATGGCGAAGGCATGCCCGACGATGTCGCTAACAGGATCTTCGATCCGTTCTTCACCACCAAGGAACCCGGCAAAGGTACGGGACTGGGGCTTCACACGGTTCACACCATCATCGGCCGCGTCGGTGGAGAGATCACTGTCAGCTCCTCCGAATCCGGGACCACCTTCACGATCAAGCTTCCACTGGGTCAGGCATGAACCCCGAGTACCGTCAAGGCCTCACATGATCGACCTCGGCACTCCCGAGAAGGGCTGCTTGCTCTTCGCTGACATCACCGGCTACACGGATTACCTCGCGGGTACCGAGTTGATGCACGCCCAGGACGTGCTTGCGGACCTGCTCGAGACAATCGTTAGCTCGATCTCTCCGACTTTCGCCCTGTCCAAGCTCGAGGGAGATGCGGCCTTCGCTCGGGCGGAATCCAACTCGATCAACCCTTCCATGGTGATGGACACCGTCGAATCCGCCTATTTCGCGTTCAAGAAGCGGCTCAGGGATGTGGTCCACTCGACCACCTGCGAGTGCAATGCCTGCATTCGGATCCCCACTCTCGACCTGAAGTTCTTCGTCCATGAGGGTGAGTACGTGACGCGACAGATCGCCGGGTCCGAGGAGCTCACCGGCCCCGACGTAGTCCTGGTGCATCGCCTCGCCAAGGGATCCTCGGGAGCGGCAATAGGCAAGCCTGCGTATGCCGTGTACACCGCCAAAACCCTGTCGCAGATGGCAATGGATCCCTCGATCCTGGGGTTCGTGCCTCACACCGAGGAATTCGGCGACGTGGGACAGGTCGAGGTCTTCATACAAGACTTGGGCGTCAGGTGGGCATTCGAACAAGAACGCCACCGGGATCTCGTGCCCAGCAACAACGCAATCTATGAGCGCACTTTTGAGACGTCCGCGTCGCCGGCAACTGTTTGGGACTACCTGACCGACCCCAGGAAGCGTCCGCTGTGGCAACACCTGGTCACTGAGGTCCTCGCCCAGACCGATGGCCGAATGGGCGTCGGCTCGATCAACCACTGCATGCATGGTCCAGACGTCATCGTCGAACACGTCGCCGACTGGCGTCCGTTCGCCTACATGACACTTCGCTATGACCTCGAAGGCATCGTAGACAAATGGGCGTGGACCTGGAATCTGGACGAGACGGACGGAGCCACGGTGGTGAGTCTCCGTCTCTCTGATCCCGGCGAAGAGGCATGGAACACCGTAGGGGACGCCATGATCGCGAATGTGGACGACTCGATCCGCCAGTTGTCCGGACTCCTCCCAAGCGGCGACTGATCGAGCCAACCGGGACCGGGCCAACGCTCAAGGTCGGCGGAAGGCCGCGGGTACCCGCGTCACGAGCACGTCGCACGGTGAGCGATCGACGAGGCCCTCCGCCACGGTGCCGAGAAGGACCATGCGCGTGGCCGTGGCCCCGCGATTCGAGACAACGACCAGATCGGCATTTCGTCGGCGCACCACCTCATCGATGGTGTGCGAGGGGGCTCCATCGGCAATCAGGGTGCGGACCTTGCCTTCCCAGGGCTGGGCGAATTCGGCCATTCGGTCGGCCGCCATTTCGAGCCGAATTGTCCTGGAGGCGTCCAACTCCTCCTTGAACAATCCTGCGTCGGCGAGAACCGGATCGAAACGCGATGGAAGCGAGTAGAGAACCGTGATGTCCGAATCGGGAAACAAGTCAAGAGCCCTTTCAACCGCAATGCGCGATGCTTCGGAGAAATCGACTGTCGCGATGATGCGCCGATAGGGCACACGAGGTTGACGACGAATGATGAGGACATCTGAGGTTGCTTTGCGGGCTATCCGCCGCGATACCGGACCAATGCTGAATGCGTTGACGGTCGACGACCCAACCACCACAAGGTCGGCGTTCTTCGCTCGCGTGGTGAGTTCCCAACTAGGCGACCCTTTTACAACGTGAAGTTCGACCTCGATGTTGGAACGCTCCCGGCACCAGGCCGCAAGCTTCTCCGCCTGGGCCCTCTGATGTTCACGCATCAACCGGGCCAGGCCGGGCTCGATCATTGCCTCGCCAACTGGTTCGAGTACGTGAACAAGCTCAAGACGAGCCTTGCCCGCCTCAGCCATGAGACGAGCCCTGTCGGCCACACGCCGACCTGTCGCAGTTAGGTCAACTCCCGCTATTACGGCCCGAAAAGTGCCACTCCCTGAGGACGCTGGCGACTCTAGCGGTCTGTCGCAGTCGGCGGATCTGAGAATGGGGACGGGTTCTCGATAGCTGACCCGAGCAACGCCAAGTATTCATCCTTACCGATCACCATCGCGCCCAGCCTCTCCAGATGAGGGGTCTGCCACTGGACGTCTAGAAGTGAGCCACCCCCCTCGTTCATCACGACGACGAGATGCACCAGGGCGACCTTGGATGCGTCTCTTGTCCGATGGAACATCGATTCACCGGCGAACAACCCGCCAATGGAGACTCCATAAAGCCCGCCCACCAAGGACCCCTCGACGTCCCAGACCTCCACGGAATGAGCCCACCCGAGTTGGTGCAACTCCGTGTAGGCGTTGACGAACCGATCCGAGATCCAACTGCCCTCGCGATCCGGGTCCGCACAGCTTTCGATTACGGATTCGAAGTCCTCGTCGATTGAGACCGTGTACCGACGGCAGGACTGGCGAAGGGAGCGGCTGATTCTCAGCCCATTCAAGGGGATGACCGTCCTCTCGATCGGTGACCACCATCCGAGGTGGCCATCGGGAAGATCCATCGGGAACATTCCCTTTCGATAAGCCTGGAGAAGAGTGCCGGCGGACATGTCGCCACCCACTGCAACCACGTCACCGTCCGCGGTGCGTGGATCGGGCAGATCGAAGCGGCTTACAGGTGGCTCGAGGGGCACACGATGATTGTGTCAGAGCAGAGCGACACGCGCCGGTCGTAATGTGGGCCTATGCGCGCCCTGATCTGTGACGAGTACCTGGGAATCGACGCTCTCCACGTCGGCGAAATGACCGAACCCAAGCCCGGTCCTGGTTCCGTGCTCTTGAAGGTCGAGGCGACCGCCGTGAACTTCGCCGACACGCTGATGGTCAAGGGTCACTACCAGGTGAGGCCCGACCCGCCGTTCACGCCGGGTTATGAGATGACAGGCACGGTCATCGTTGCCAATCAGGCGGCAGGCCTCTCCCCCGGAGACCGCGTTTGCGGCTTTCACACCTACGGCGGTCTGGCCGAAAAGGCAGTGCTGCTGACCTCCAATGCCATCCGGGTTCCGGACTCGATTCCGCCCGATATCGCCTCCGTCCTTCCGGCAACCTACGGAACGTCGTATCACGCCCTTGTGGATAGAGGACGTCTTCAGGCCGGCGAAACGCTTCTCGTCCTTGGGGCCGCCGGGGGTGTTGGGCTCGCTGCCGTCCAGATCGGCAAGGCGTTGGGGGCGACTGTCATCGCCGCGGTGTCCTCGGAAGAGAAGGCCTCGTTCGTGTCGGCGAGCGGAGCAGACCATGTGATCAGGTACGACCGGACACCTCTCCGTGACGGCATCAAGGAGACCACAGAAGGCTCGGGTGTCGATGTGGTCTTTGACCCTGTTGGCGGCGAGTCGACGGAGGCCGCTCTCAGATCCACGCGATGGAGCGGCCGACTCCTGATCATCGGGTTCGCAGCCGGAGAAATCCCCAGCCTGCCGCTCAATCTTCCCTTGCTGAAAGGCAACTCGGTGGTCGGTGTGTTCTGGGGGCGATTCACTTCCGAACAACCGGACAAGCACAGGGAGAACTCCGACCAGATCATCAGTTGGGTCGAAGACGGAACGCTTTCTCCTCAGATCCAGAGGCGATTTACGCTCGACGAGAGCCCCGAAGCTCTCCGTTGGGTGGCGAATCGGAAAGCACTGGGAAGGGTCGTCGTCACTCCGTGACCGATTTCGTTGTCATCGGGGGTGGGATTGCCGGTGTCGCGGCCGCCGCTCACCTGGCACCGCACGGTTCCGTGACACTCGTAGAAGCGGAGACAGCTCTCGCCTATCACACCACCGGAAGGTCGGCAGCGCTGTTCCTCGTGAACTACGGGAGCGCAGCCTCCCGGGCCTTTGCAACAGCGAGCCGCCTTTTCCTCGAGTATCCCGACGACGGCCTGGTCGATGCTCCGTTGCTGACAGAACGCGGGCTGATGTGGATAGCAAACGAAGCCCAGGTCGCCACGGTCAAGGAGATAGGCAGGCAGGGACAGCAGTCAGACACCGGCAACCGCTGGCTTACGGCAGCAGAAGCCCTGGAACTCGTTCCCGTCCTTCGTCGTGACGTTGTCGCCGGGGCCCTCTACGAGCCTGAGGCCTTCGATATCGATGTCGCCGGTCTGCATCAGGCGTTTGTGCGCCTCGCCCGCCGGCGGGATGCAACGATTCGCACTGAGGCTCGAGCGACGGCCATAGAACGCGACGGTAACGGCTGGGCCGTCACCGTCGGCGGAGAAACGATCTCATGTGGCTCGGTGATCAATGCTGCGGGCGCCTGGGGTGACAGCGTCGCAACGCTCGCAGGGGTGAAACCGATTGGGCTCCGACCGATGCGCAGAACGGCGTTCATGGTCCCGGGAGATCCGCAGTATTCGGACTGGCCGATGGTCGTCGAAGGAGGCGACCGCTTCTACTTCAAACCCGACGGAGGCCAGCTCTTCTGTTCTCTATCCGAGGAAAATGCTGACCAGCCATCCGATGTCCGTCCCCGAATGGAAGACGTTGCTTTGGCCATCGAGCGGATCAATGAGACAACGACGCTCGGGATTCGCTCGGTCAACTCACAGTGGGCCGGGCTCCGCACCTTTGCCCCCGATCGGGAGCTGGTGATCGGAGAGGATCCGGAGGTGCCGGGCTTCTACTGGCTGGTCGGGCAGGGTGGGAGTGGAGTCATGACCGCGCCCGCGTATGGCGCCCTTCTTGCCAGTCAGGTTGCTGGAACCGATATGCCGATTGAGCTCGCAACAGCGGGTCTTGATCCGACCGGTCTCGATCCGGGCCGGTTCCAGTGAGACCCAGAACGGCTGGCGGCGGCTGGCAGGCCATTTGGTACGTAGCCCGAAAAGCCAGGGAGGCCGGCGGGTACAGGGCGATGTATCGGGCGCTGCGAACACCGAATGCGTGCAAGACCTGCGCCCTGGGGATGGGAGGCCAGGCCGGTGGAATGGTCAACGAGGCCGGCCACTTCCCTGAAGTATGCAAGAAGTCGGTTCAAGCCATGGCGGCCGACATGCAGGGCGCCATTCCAGGGAGGTTCTTCGAAGACAACGACTTCTCGATGCTTGCCCATGTCTCCCCGCGTGAACTCGAATCGGCCGGCCGTCTCACCAAACCGCTATATGCCGGCCCCTTGGACACCCGATACCGGCCGATCGGATGGTCCGAGGCCATCGGGAAGATCACCGACGGACTCAACGCCGTCGACCCTGACGAATCGTTCTTCTATGCCAGTGGCAGATCCTCCAACGAGGCAGGCTTTCTCATCCAGTTGCTGGCGCGGGTCTATGGAACCAATAACGTCAACAACTGCTCCTACTACTGCCACCAGGCCTCGGGCGTGGGCCTCTCGAGCGTTACGGGGTCGGGCACTGCAACCATCGTCCTCGAAGACCTGGAGCGGCTGGGTCGGGGCGACATTTTCTTCCTGATCGGAGCCAACCCGGCTTCGAACCACCCCCGGCTCATGAC
>JAYEGJ010000089.1:0-1812 GCA_034658975.1 Actinomycetota bacterium | reverse complement strand
CGCCCCCGCCACGAGCAAAAAGTTCTTCGGGTTCAGCGCGGAGAGCATGAATCCCATGCCGGACGACTTGCCGACACCGAAGCTATCGATAGCGTCCATCCATTTCGGTGCCTCGGCAGTCTCGCCCGATCCGGGGCGCTTCCGCCACGCCGCCCAGCCAGCGACCAGCAGCAGCAGACCAAGCAAGCCCTTGATCACACCGGTCGTGATTGACGGCTCGCCGGTGCTCACTTCCAACCCCGGGATCAACAAGATGATGAAGCCGACGACCAACAGACCGATGATCCAGCCGCCCATGAATGACGGCGCATTGGTCTTCGCTTTCGGTGTGAACAACATCACGATCACCGCAGCGATCGGAATCGGGCTCACCGCAACGCCGACCGCGAATGCAAGCGTTTCGCCTATTACCTCACCCATGTTCGCTCTTCCCCTTGGCAGCTTGAGACACGCTGTCACACTAGTGGTTCTCCACGCATAGGAGATCGACCGATCGCGCTGCGGTTGCGTGGCGATCCGACCGGCAACATACACTGGCTCTCATGGCGGGATCACAGAAGACGTGGGCAGAGACGCGGGAGCTCATCACCACGGCAGCGGCAGCGCTTGTCACCGAAGGTGGCCCGGAGGCGGTGAGCGTGGCAGCCGTCATGCGCCGTGCCGGAGTCTCACGCACCGCGTTCTACCGTCAGTTCGACAGCATCTACGACGTCTACGCGGATTTGATCGTCCGAACATCGTCCACGCTCCTCGCTGAGTCCGGAGCATGGATATCGGACCCCGAAGCGGTGGGGAGCCCCGGAGTCGCATATCCGAACATCCTCGGATTCGCCGCCGTGTTCAGCGCATCGGCAGCGTTTCTCACGGCTCTCCACGACGCGTGCGTCTGCGATTCCCGGTTGCGGCAGTTGTGGCGCGACAATTTGGTCCAGCCGTTCGTCGACGCCTCGACAGCGGCGATCTCCCGTGATCAAGCCGCCGGTGTGGTCGCTTCGAACATCGACCCAGCCGCAACCGCCGAGGCCTTGACGCTGCTCGGCGAGCGGCTGGCGATCGAGCTACTCGGTCGGCGTGGAGCCGAGCCGGAGGAGTACGCGGCCGTCGTCGCACCGATCTGGATATCCGTTCTGTTCGGCCAGGTTCCCGGAGATCGAGACACGTGATCTCACGGCTCATGCCGGGCGTATGGGACGCGGCCGGGCGAGCAGCACGACGCTCACGCCACCGACCCAGCCTGGGAAGATGAAGAAGGTCTGAAAAGTCGGAGTGACGTCGACGAGCAGCGCGGTCCCGAAGCCAGGCACTATGGATCCGGCCCCCTCTGCCCGGGCCGGGTGGTCCGACCGTCTCGTCGCTGGCCTGTTCCTGTGGACCGGGCGAAGCCGGTGATCCGTGGTGCGCGGACGCTCGATCGGTCCACACGAGCAACGGTTTGTAGAGGGCGGGGTCGACACAGTGTTTGCAGCGAGGCGCGATACGCTAATGTGACGAGGTGTCACATCCCTCATCGACAGAACTTCAGGAGGCAACAACATGACCGCATCCATCACGACAGACGAGGTTCAAGCGATCGCCGAGGAGGCATACATCTACTGCTTCCCAATGCTGATGGGATACCGAGCCGCGTACGGAAGTTTCCTGAATCCATCGCTCCCCTCCTATCAAGGAGAACCGAACGAGATAGCCGGCGAGGCGCGGACGGAAGACCATACGTCCCGCGGAGTCATCACTCCGAACGCCGACACGCCCTACTCGTCGGCACTCCTCGATCTGCGGGCTGAACCCGTCGTTCTCGAAGTTCCGGCGATCTCC
>JAYEGJ010000088.1:0-9222 GCA_034658975.1 Actinomycetota bacterium | reverse complement strand
TCGCACAAATGGTGTCAGGGTGTCTCCGAGTCATCGGCGTTCGCCTCGCAAGGACGCACAACGAAGGCGCACCTGTAGGTGCGTCGAGGCGGAGGACACCGCGAGCGGCGTCGAGGGCCGGAGAGACACCGCAATCATTTGTAAGACGGGCCACTAGTGTCGTTCGTCGCGCAGGACGTAGTCCCGCTCGGCAGGTCCGGTGTATAGCTGTCTCGGCCTGAAGATCTTGGTCTGGGGGTCTGCCGCCAGTTCACGCCATTGTGCGATCCACCCGGGGAGACGTCCAAGAGCGAAGAGCACTGTGAACATGTCTGTCGGGAAGCCCATCGCCCGATAGATGATTCCTGAGTAGAAGTCTACGTTCGGGTAGAGGTTCCTCTCCACGAAGTAATCGTCCGACAGTGCAACCTCTTCGAGTTGGAGCGCCAGGTCGAGCAGCGGGTCGTCGACGCCCAGAGCATCCAGAACGTCCTCAGCAGCGCGCTTGATGATCCGCGCTCTCGGGTCGAAGCTCTTGTACACCCTGTGACCGAAGCCCATCAGACGGAAGGGATTGTCCTTGTCCTTGGCCTTCTTGACGACGGTGTCGATGTTGTCGCCGCTCCGATAAATCCCGTCCAGCATCTCCAGCACCGCCTGGTTTGCCCCGCCATGGAGCGGACCGGAAAGAGCGTGGATTCCGGCCGCCACCGAGCTGAAGATGTTTGCCTGGCCCGAGCCGACGAGCCGAACGGCCGATGACGAACAGTTCTGACCATGGTCGGCGTGGAGAATGAGAAGCATGTTGAGCGACTTGGCAACGACCGGATCGACCTTGTATTCCTCGGCCGGAACCGAGAACATCATCTTCAGGAAGTTGGCCGGGTAGTCCAGCTCGTTGTCCGGATACACGTAGGGCTGATGGACGCCGTACTTGTACGACCAGGCGATCATCGTCGGTGTCTTGGCAATCAACCGCCGGGCGCTGACATCCACTGCTTCTTCATCGAGCGGATCGAGAGCGTCCGGGTAGTAGGTAGCCAGAGCCGATGTGGCCGAGGCCAGGATCTGCATCGGATGTGCCTTATGGGGAAACGCCTCGAAGAGGTGTTTGGTGTCTTCACGCAGCAGGGTGTGCCGGGTGATGTCGCTCTCGTAGGCAGCAAGCTGATCCCGTCTGGGCAGCTCCCCGTACTGGAGGAGGTACGCGACCTCGAGGAAGGTGG
Organism: Actinomycetota bacterium; assembly: GCA_034658975.1. GTDB lineage: Bacteria > Actinomycetota > Acidimicrobiia > Spongiisociales > ZC4RG35 > SZUA-217. The sequence goes on along the minus strand of JAYEGJ010000088.1, from coordinate 8,017 downwards.
CATGCTCGGCGAGTTGATCGATGGGGTAGCCCCGATATCTGAGGATGCCCTCCTCACCGTTGATGTAGGTGACTTCCGATTGACCCTCGGCGGTGTTGGCGAACCCCCGGTCGACCGTGAGGAGCCCGAGCTTGGCCCGCAATTGGCCGATGTCGACACCGGCTTCGCCCTCGGTCCCCTCGAAGGCGGGTAGCGTCAGTTCCTGGTCTCCGTAACGGAATACGGCATCGCTCATGTCTTCCTTTCTTGCCCGGTCAGTCGTCTTCCTCTCGGGCTGCGTCAATGACCTGTCTGGCCTCGGCGTGTGGCACTTCGGCGTAATGATCGAACTCGACAACGAACGTGCCCCGGCCCGAGGTGAATGATCGCAGCTCTGCGGCGTATTGCCTCATCTCGGCCATCGGGACCTCGGCACTCACCGTGCGGGCGTTGGCTTCGCCATCCATTCCGAGCACGCGGCCTCTGCGGGAGTTGATGTCTCCCATCACCTCGCCGAGGTAGTCCTCGGGCACGGTCACGGTTGCTTTCATGATGGGTTCCAGCAGGACCGGGCGCAGCTTGTCCGCAGCGATTCTGAATGCGTGAATGCCAGCCATCCGGAAGGACATCTCGTCCGAATCGACAGCGTGGTATTTCCCGTCGTAGACCTCGGCGGCGACGTCGATGACCGGATACCCGGCGAGGATGCCTCGACCCAGGGCCTCCTGAACTCCCTTGTTCACCGCGGGGATGAACCCGCGGGGAATCGAGCCGCCCTTGATGGAGTCGATGAACTCGTAGCCGGCTCCCCGAGGGCGGGGTGAGAAGCGAACCTTTGCAACCCCGAATTGACCTCGCCCTCCGGACTGCTTCTTGTGCTTGCCCTCGGCCTCGGCGGTTGTCGTGATCGTTTCGCGATAGGGGACCTTTGGCAGCGAGGCGTCGATTTGTACGCCAAACATCCGTTGAATTCGTTCGAGAGTCACGTCGATGTGGCTATCGCCCAACCCGGCCATGATGGTCTCGCCTGTCTCGGACCTCCGGTCGATGCGAATCGTTGGATCCTCTTCTTCGATCCGATGGAGTGCAGTGGAGAGCTTCTCCTCGTCGTGGTGAGTATGCGGTGCGATCGCAACCTCGGCCACAGGCTGAGGGAACGACACGGGTTCGACTATGGCGTTGAGGCCTGGCGATCGAAGGGTCGCTCCGACGCGGAGGTCCTCGTTCTTTGCCACCGCTCCGATACCGCCGACCGGCAGGTCAGAGACGTCGTGGTGGTCCTTGCCCTGGAGCTTGAACAGATTGTGGAGGCGCACCTTCTTGCCAGATCCCAGTTCGAGGTCCTGGTCGGCCTTTGCTGTCCCGGAGTAGATGCGGAAAAGCGAGATCCTCCCGACAAACGGATCCGAGACGGTTTTGAAGACATACCCGAGGAAGGGGCCGTCTGCCGTGGGTGGCACAGCATCGCCCTGGCTCAACGGTGGGGCGGACCGCTCGAGAGGGTTGGGTCCGTACTCGGAGATGAACTCGAGGAGGATGTCGATGCCAACCAGCTTCTCGGCGGATGTCACCAGAACCGGGTCGATGCTTCCGTCGATGATGCCCTGGTGGATCGTCTCGACAATCTGATCACGGGTTGGCTCGTTGCCCTCGAAGTAGGCCTCCATCATCTCATCATCCGTTTCGACGACGGTTTCGATCAACGCCGTGTGGGCACCATGAATGCGGGCTGCGACTTCCTCTGGAAGGTCTATCTGGGTTCCCTTGCCGTTTGCATATTCGTAGGCCCGCTCGGATGCGACGCGGATGAGGCCTCGGAGGTCCGCCTCCTGGCCGAGAGGGACGTGGATCGGAGCGATCGCCTTGCCGAAGGAGGATCGGAGTTGGTCGACCGTGCGTTCATATGAGGCGCGCTCACGGTCGAGCTTGGTGAGAACGATCGCCCGCGGGATGCCTTCGTCTCCCGCCACCCGCCAGAGCTGCTCGGTTTGGACCTCGACGCCATCCACAGCGGAAACGCAGAAGAGAGCTAGGTCGGCGGCGCGCAGAGCCGATCGGGCGTCACCGACGAAGTCGCTCGAACCCGGGGTGTCGATGATGTTGATACGTGTTCCATGCCAATCGACGGTGGCGACCGAAAGGCTGAGAGAGATGTTGCGAGCGATCTCCTCGGCTTCATGGTCGAATGTGGAGGTCCCGTCGTCTACCGACCCCATACGGTTGGTTGCTCCCCCCACGAAGAGCATTGCCTCCCCCAGGGTGGTCTTGCCGCTTCCACCGTGACCGACCAGAGTCACGTTGCGGACTTTCTCGGGAACCACTTGACCTCCTAGTTCTAAAGACGCCGATCCTAACGCTGGTTCTGGCGTTGAAACCCAGGCGGCTGCTACTTTGCCAGGGTGATAGACATGCGGGTGCGGCCCAAGGTGACCCGGTTCATTGAACCGATTGGCAAAGGCCTGGCCGCGATTGGCATGACGCCGGCCGCCATGACCGTCCTCGGTCTCGTGGTGGTTATTACGGGTGCGGTCGTTATCGCCAACGATCGTCTTGTGCTCGGCGCCTGGATTGTGCTCGGCGGATCCCTGCTCGACGGCCTCGATGGGGCAGTCGCCAGGGCGTCGAACAGTGTCAGTGCCAGAGGTGCTTTCCTCGATTCCGCGTTTGACCGGCTCGGCGAGATAGCGGCGTTCGCCGGCCTGGGTGTTGCCATGGCGGGTGAAGCCCGGCTCCTGCTTCTGATCATCCTCGCCGTTGGGGGCGCCATCCTCGTTCCATTCATGAGAGCCAGGGCCGAGGCAGACGGTCTCGAGGGCAAGGGCGGCATCATGGGTCGCGCAGAGCGAATCATTCTGTTCTCCGCCGGGCTGATCTTCGCCCAGGTCGAGCCGATGTTGTGGATCTTCGTAGTGCTCGTCTGGCTCACCGCCGTCCAGCGTTTCGTTCACACCTACCGTTCGTTCGAGTGAAAGACCTCCTCGCCTACTGGGGCCTCCGCGCCGGTGTGGGCCTTGTCGGGCTTCTTCCGGAGAAGACTGTTCGAGGTCTCGGCGGAGCCGGGGGACGTGTCTGGCATTCCTTTGACCGCGATCGACGTCAGATGGCTTTCCGCCACATGGAACGCGTGCTCGGCAACGGCGCCGACGTCGAAGAAGCTTCCACCCACGTCATGGAGTCATATGGCCGGTATTTCGCCGAAGCACTGTGGGCCCGTGCCGACCGGGTGCCCGAGTTGCTGCGGAAGACGGAGGTCGAAGGTCTCGAGATGGTGGAGGCCGCCAGGGACGAGGGCGGCGGAATGATCTACGCCCTGCCTCATCTTGGGAACTGGGAGGTCGCTGCGCCGGTCGCGGTGAACATCGGCGTACCGGTTGTCGCCGTCGCCGAGGATCTGCCGAATAAGCGCATAACAGAGTGGTTCACGTCGATGCGCGGTGAATTCGGGATCGAGATAGTCCTCGCCACCGGACGGATCGAGGTGATGCGCAAGTTGGAGAAGGCGATTTCCGACAACAAGGCGGTCGCCCTGCTCTCCGATCGTGACATCAAAGGCAGGGGAGTGGAGGTCGAGTTCTTTGGGGAGAAGACCACCATCCCTCCCGGCCCGGCGACGCTGGCCGTGAAAACCGGTGCACCGCTGTTCCCGGTCGGAACCTATTTCGACGGCCACGGCCACCGGGTCGTTGTCAAGCCCTCGATTCCGATCCCGGAAGCGGAAACACGTTCAGAGCAAGTTCGCCTGATGTCCCAGGCTCTCGCTATCGAGATGGAGTCGTTGATCATGCGAGCCCCGGACCAGTGGCATCTCGTCCAGCCCAACTGGCCCTCGGACCTGGAGTAGGTCTGATGCGGGTCGGAATCGTCTGTCCCTACGACCTCTCCAGGCCCGGTGGCGTCCAGGCCCAGGTTCTCGGCCTCGCCGACTCACTTCGAGATCAAGGTGATGAAGCGCAGGTGATCGGTCCGGGTCTCCCGGATGGGGTCCCGGGTGTCGACCTCGGTGGCACGATCGCCTTTCCGGGTAATCGCTCCCGGGTGCCCGTCTCTCTCGACCCACGTCTGACCAAGGTCATGAAGGTGGTGTCCCGAGATCTCGACCTGCTCCATGTTCACGAGCCGTTGATGCCTGCGGCCTCACTTGCCGCTCTCCGCGCCGGCCCACCCGTGGTGGCAACGTTTCATGCCGATCCGAGCCGTCTCGCTCGTCGGGCCTACTCTCTCGGGCGAAGCCGGCTTCAGCGGGTCCTGGGTGGAAAGGTCAAGGCCATCACCGCCGTGTCTCCCACGGCAGCGAGTGCCCTCCCGGACGATCTCGACCTGACGATCGTCCCCAACGGCGTGGACACCTCGGCGATGAGAGTGCCGGTTGCCCGTGATCCTCGGCTTGTTGTCTTCTTGGGACGAGATGAGCCTCGTAAGGGCCTCAACGTCTTGTTGCGAGCTTGGGACCGGATCTCCGAGGATGTGCCCGACGCTCATCTCAGCGTGATGGGCGCCGACCGCGGAATCGACGGCATCGATTGGATGGGTGACGTCGACGACAAGACCAAGGTGGAGACACTCAATCGTGCGGCGGTGTATGTGGCGCCCAACACCGGAGGAGAGTCCTTTGGGATTGTCCTGGTGGAGGCAATGGCGGCTGGGGCGGCAGTCGTCGCTTCGGATCTGCCCGCCTTCAGGGATGTGGGTGAGTCCGCCGCTCGCTACTTCCCGGTGAGAGACTCGCGAGCATTGGCCGAGACGGTCGTGTCCGTGCTCACCGACCACCCATCGCGAGATGCGATGGCCAGTCGCGGAATCGAGAGAGCTGGGGAATTCGAGTGGAGTTCCGTCACGGAGAGATACCGCAGGGTTTACGAATCGGCTCTCGCTTAGAGCAGCCGGCCAGATCGCTGTACAATCAGAGCCTTCCCAGAGGAGACAGAAGACGTGGAAACAGGAACCGATCGAGTCAAGCGCGGCCTGGCCGAAATGCTCAAGGGCGGCGTCATCATGGACGTTGTCAACGCCGAGCAGGCCAAGATCGCCGAAGACGCTGGAGCCGTTGCAGTGATGGCGCTCGAGCGTGTGCCGGCGGACATTCGCAAGGACGGCGGTGTCGCCCGCATGTCCGATCCGAAGATGATCGAGGAGATTCAGGCAATCGTGACCATTCCGGTCATGGCCAAGTGCCGCATCGGCCACTTCGCCGAGGCTCTCGTACTCCAATCTCTCGGCGTCGACTACATCGATGAGTCCGAAGTCCTCACTCCTGCCGACGAGGAGCACCACATCGACAAGTGGGCGTTCACTACGCCTTTCGTATGCGGCTGCCGCAACCTCGGAGAGGCCCTGCGCCGAATCGGCGAGGGTGCGGCGATGATTCGCACCAAGGGAGAAGCCGGTACCGGCAACGTTGTGGAGGCCGTCCGCCACATGCGCACTGTGACCAATGAGATGCGGGCACTGACGACTATGGACGACGAGCAGCTCATGTCGGCTGCCCGTGATCTGGGCGCCCCCTATGGCCTTGTCAGAGAGATCGCCGAGACCGGGAAACTGCCTGTGGTCAACTTCGCCGCCGGCGGTATCGCAACACCGGCTGATGCCGCTCTGATGATGGGGCTCGGTGTCGACGGGGTGTTTGTCGGCTCCGGCATCTTCAAGAGCACCAATCCTCAGGAGTACGCCAAGGCGATCGTCGAGGCGACCACGTTCTGGAACGAGCCGGAGGTCGTGGCCAAGGTGAGCCGGGGGCTGGGCGAGGCGATGCCCGGTCTCGAGATGGAGTCCCTTTCGGATTCGGAGAAGCTCGCCCGTCGCGGGTGGTAATGGTCTGGTGGTCTGTCGCATGAATGGTGTGAGGGTGTCTCCGAGGCATCGGCGTCCGACTCGCAAGGGCGCACAACGAAGGCGCACCTGTAGGTGCGTCAAGGCGGAGGACACCGCGAGCGGCGTCGAGGGCCGGAGAGACACCACAATCATTCATGAGATAGGCCACTAGTGGTCGGGCCACTAATGACTCGCGTTGGCGTTCTGGCCCTCCAGGGCGACGTGCGGGAGCATTTGACGATTCTCGGATCACTCGGAGCTCAGGCTTCCGAGATCAAAAGACCCGAACAGCTCGAGGATATCGATGCGTTGGTGATTCCCGGAGGGGAATCGACGACGATCGGAAAGATGGCGGTCCGCTTCGGGCTCCTCGATCCACTCAAGAAGGCGATTGGTGATGGCCTCCCCGTTTATGGGACCTGCGCCGGGATGATCCTCCTTGCGAGTGCCGTCACGGACGTCGATCAGCCGCTCATTGGAGCACTCGACGTCGTTGTCCGCAGGAACGCCTTTGGCCGGCAGAACGAGTCGTTCGAGGCCGAAGTCGAGGTAGAGGGCTTCGATGTCCCATTCCACGCTGTGTTCATTCGGGCGCCATGGATCGAGAAGGTCGGTGGGGAAGTGGAGGTTCTGTCGTTGGTCGACGATCATCCTGTAATGGTTCGTCAGGACAACATCCTGGCGACATCGTTCCACCCGGAGTTGACCGGGGATGGACGCATCCATCAGATGCTGTTGGATCTGATCTGAGGTATTGAGATGGCCGGACATTCAAAATGGGCGAACATCAAGCACCGCAAGGGGCGACAGGACGCCAAGCGGGGCAAGCTGTTCGGCAAACTCGCCAAGGCGATCGAGGTCGCAGCGCGTGAAGGTGGGGGCAACCCGGAGTTCAACCCGACGCTCGCCACCGCCATCGAAAAGGCGAAGTCCGCCTCAATGCCCAACGACAACATCGACCGCGCCGTCAAGCGAGGCACCGGTGAGGTCGAAGGCGCCACCTACGAGGAGATGTACTACGAGGGTTACGGTCCGGGCGGCGTGGCGTTGTACGTCCAGATACTCACCGACAACCGCAATCGGGCTGCTTCCGATGTCCGTTCGACGTTCACCCGGCACAACAGCAACCTCGGCGAGCCGGGCTCGGTCGGCTACCTGTTTTCCCAGAAGGGCGTGATTCTCGCCAAGGGAGACGAGGACGACGTGATGCTCGTGGCGTTGGACGCCGGCGCCGAAGACATTCGCGACGGTGGGGACGGAACCCACGAGGTTGTGACGGAGGCTTCCGACATGCGACTGGTGCGTGATGCTCTCGAGGCTGCCGGTATCGAGATCGAATCTGCCGACGTGACCCAGATGCCTTCCACCACCGTTCCGGTTGAAGAGGCCGAAGCCAAGAGGCTGCTTCGACTCATCGATTCGCTGGACGATCTCGACGACGTGCAAGCGGTGTTCTCCAACTACGACATCGACGATTCGGTCATGGAGATCGTTCTAGCCGAGGCCTAGTGCGTCTAGGAGCGGGCTCCTACGCTGTTTGGGGAATCCACTCCTTGACCAGCACCCATATCACTCCGGCGAAAACACCACTGAGCAGTCCCCCGAATAGGATCAACTCAATCGTCCCCTCAACTGTGAACTCGCCGATCCGGGCGCCGTTCTCGGTGATTCGGCCGGCAGCATCTGGATGGAGAAGCCTGGACGCCAACATCACCAGACGTCCCCCGACCCCCAACACCAGCAGTCCGGCGACAGCTGAGGCGAGCCCGCGTACTGCGACCCAGCGGACTCGCCCCCCAATTCGGACATCGAGGTCTCGTGGTTGTTCGGTTAGCAAGAGACGACCTCCTCCCATTACCCGTACAGACGAACAATGAGGCAAGTCGGGTGACACGCTCCGATTCCCTTGATGTTGAGATTTCTCAGGATTTCTTTGGGGTTTGGCTTCAACCCTCTTGTTTCTGTCGGTGGGGGAACGTATGTTCGATGATATGGGGAGAGGACAGCTTTCTACAGATCAACTGGAGCAGCGGGTTGCTGCCGATGAGGGCATGGTTTCGCAGTTGCGTGCCCGTCAGATGGGTGATCTGGCCGAACTGGATCGTCGTCAAATAGCAACCGCCGACGGATCCCGTTCCATGTCCGAATGGACCGCAGCCCGCCTCGATGTGGGATTGGACACGGCTCGGTCGCTGGTGCGGACCATGCGTCGGCTTCAGGATCGTCC
>JAYEGJ010000087.1:24210-30935 GCA_034658975.1 Actinomycetota bacterium | reverse complement strand
CGAAGTTATCTCTAATGACCAACGTCATAGAATCACAAACATTGCCTTAAAAGCTGTTTCTGCGAATAAGTTCCACGGTCAAGTAGAAAAAATAGCTTCCACTAAAACTGTTTCAGAGAAAACAATCCTCCCTGGCATCGGCCCTCATCACAACGCCAGGCGTGGTCGGCACCCACATCGAAGGGGAAACCCTCCGCATCGAGGCAGCGGACGCCGGAGACCTCGCGATCACCCTTCCCCGGCTGGCGGTCGAGCAAGGGATCGCGATCCGCCGTCTCGAACCGGTCGACGAGTCGCTCGAGTCGGTGTTCCGCTATCTGGTTGAGAACCGCTAGTGGTCTGTCGCACAAAGGCGGGCCACTAGTGGTTCTGGCGCGGCATCTCTACATGCGGATGATGCGTCGCGGCCGCGTCATCGGACTGACGGCCCTGGCTTCGGTCCCCGGGCTCGTCTACTGGCTGTCGGCGTTCGACGCCAGAGATGGCCAGGAGGCCGAGCTGTACTCGGACATCGTCACCACCGCCGGCTTCTCCTTCACCATCGCTGCACTGATCTTGACGGTCGCCACGTTGAGGGAAGAGCGAGAGTCCGGCACGCTGCCCTACATCTACATGCGGCCCATTCCCCGGCTCTCACTGGCGGCGTCGGCAATGGCGGCCGGGACGGGAGCAGCGCTGACGGTTGCTCTCGGCGGCTGGCTCTCGACCCTGATCGCGGCACTCGCTGTTGGAGCGGAACCTTCACTTGCCATCTCCGGTTTGGCTCTGTTCGTGGCCGCCGCGGTCGGGTATGCGGCCGTGTTCGTGCCCCTCGGCTACCTGGTCCCGCGCGCCATCCTGGTCGGACTCGGATACATCATCGTCATCGAGTCGATATTGGCCGCCGCCGTGACCGGGTTCGCCCAGTTCTCGATCTGGCGGATCTCCGTTTCGATCTACGCAGACCTGACCGACGAGTTCGGCACCGCCGCCCAGGACATGCTCGGCCCGGTGACCGCCGGGGTTGGAGGCGGCGTGATCAAGCTCGTCGCCGTTTTCGCCGTGGGTCTTGGAGTCCTGACCTGGGCGCTGCGCCGCCGCGACGCCCTCTAACAACCGTTCTGTGCGGGTTTACTACGCGTGACGCGTAACTAACCCGCACAGAACGGTTGGGAATCAGTAATCGTCGTCGGGACGACGCTGCTTCGAAGGCTGCACCCGTGGCGGCTCGCCCGGCTGTTTCGGGTAGTGAGGTGGCCAGGGAGCGTCGCCGATTCCGTTCTCGTCGTCGCGGACAACCCATTCCATCAGAGTGTCGATCCGGCCGGGGTCGTCGTCGATCCCCGATGTCAGGTCACCAACCGCATCCCACCTCGCACCAAAGGAACCGAGCGGGAACTCCTCGATCGCGATGTCGTCCAACTCGTCCCAGGTGAAAGGAGTCGACACGTATCCGGTTGGACGCACTCCGTAGGCTGACGACACGGTCTTGTCGCGGGCGTTCTGGTTGTAGTCGACAAAGACTCCAGTCCTCTCTTCCTTCCACCACTTGGTGGTGACGAGACCCTCCATCCGCCGCTCGAGCTCCCTGGCAAAGGCGAGAACAGCCCTACGCGTCTGGATGAAGTCCCACAACGGCTCGATGCGCACATAGATGTGGATGCCTCGGCTTCCCGAGGTCTTGGGCCAGCCCACCAGTCCGACCTCATCGAGAAGCTCCTTGGTTCCGGCCGCAGCCGCCCTGACCTGATCGAAGGTGATGCCGGGTGTCGGGTCGAGATCGAACCTCAATTCGTCGGGATGGTCGATGTCCTCGGCGCGCACCGGCCAGGGATGGAAGTCGAGACATCCGAGCTGCGCGAGCCGGATTACATCGGCTTCGGAGCGAGGAACGTTCATCCGGCCCGGGCGCTGTGACGGAAACCTGATCTGGACCGTGTCGAAGGGCGTGTTCTTCGAGGCCCGCTTGTGATAGATCGGGTCGACCGTGACATTCTGCATATACCGCTTGAGCATCGTCGGCCTGCCGGAGATACCCCTTGCCGCTCCCGCGGCGACGCGAATGAGGTGCTCGACCACGTCGAGCTTCGTCCATCCCTGGCCGGGGAACACGACTCTGCCGGGACTGCTTATACGAACGTCTTCGTCACCGACGGTGACGATGGTGTGATCCGCCATCCGAACCTAAGGTTGTGGTACTCGCATTTGAGTGGAGTGAAGAATAGGACGCAGAAGGAGACCACTCCCGGTGGACCTCGTCACCAACATCCGAAACTCGGTGATCGGCAAGGACACCGCCGTCGAGACGCCGTTCGGTCTTCGCCGGGTGACCTATGCCGATTACACGGCGTCGGGTCGCTCGCTGACGTTCATCGAGGACTACATCCGGAATCAGGTTCTTCCGCTGTATGCCAACACCCATACCGAGACATCCGGGACCGGACTCCAGACCACCAAGTTCAGAGAAGACGCCCGACAGATCATCAAAGACAGCGTCGGCGGGAACGAGAAGGAGCACGCCGTCATTTTCGCCGGTAATGGTGCAACCGGTGCGGTTGATCGGCTCCTCGGCATCCTCGGCCTTCGAATCCCGCGCAACCTCGATGACAGCTACGACCTCACAGGCCGGATCCCAGAGGACGAGCGGCCCGTCATCTTCGTTGGCCCCTACGAGCATCATTCGAATGAGCTTCCGTGGCGGGAGTCGATCGCAGACGTCATCGAGATCAACGAGGACTCCGATGGCCAGATCGACCTCGACGAACTGGAGCGAAACCTCGCCGTATACGCCGAACGACCACTGAAGATAGGCTCCTTCTCCGCCGCCTCGAACGTCACCGGCATCATCTCCGACACCAAGGCCGTCGCCGGGTTGCTCCACGCCCACGGGGCCCTGAGCTTCTGGGATTACGCAGCGTCTGCGCCCTACGTGGGGATCGACATGGGCTCAACTTCCGGCGGAAACGGCTCGTATACGGACGCCATCTTCATCTCGCCACACAAGATGATCGGCGGCCCGGGCACTCCCGGCGTTCTCGTGGTCAGGAAGGAACTCCTCACCAACACCGTCCCGGCAGTGCCGGGCGGCGGCACCGTTGCCTACGTGTCACCCGACCGGCACACCTACATCGCCGATCAGGAGCATCGCGAAGAGGGGGGAACGCCCAACATCATCGGATCCATTCGCGCCGGGCTTGCCTTTCGACTCAAAGGCCAGGTAGGCACGGACAGGATCCGAAACCTCGAACACGGGTTCATCCGGCGGGCCATCGAAGCATGGTCAGAGGAGCCAAACATCGACGTCCTCGGCAACCCGGATGCCGAGAGGCTCTCCATCGTGAGCTTCGTAATCCGGTCGGACGGCAAGGTTCTACACCACAACTTCGTCGTGGCGCTGCTCAACGACCTCTTCGGTATCCAGGCTCGAGGCGGGTGCTCCTGCGCCGGGCCGTACGGCCACAGATTGCTCGGTATCGACCTGGAGACAAGCAGCCGCTTTGAGAGTGTGGTCGCTACAGGGTGCGAGATCATCAAGCCGGGCTGGGTGCGGGTCAACTTCAACTATTTCATCTCCGAAGATGAGTTCCAATACATCCTGGAGGCCGTGAAACTGGTCGCAAGAGATGGCTGGCGGCTGCTTCCGCTCTATACCTACGAGACCGAGACCGGGGTGTGGCGCCACAGAGACGGACTGCCCACGCCGCCGGCGTCGATCTCCGATATCACGTTCGGCGACCCGGCGGCGGCACCGGTCACTCAGCCGATCGATGTCCTCGTCGGCTATCTGGCCGAGGGAGAAGAGATTCTCTCGAGGGCCCCGGTCGGCAATGGGTCGAGTCCTGAGCTTTCAGTTGAAGCCGAGGAACTGAGATGGTTCCCCATTCCTATGGAGGTAGGCAATTGACCGATGCAGTAATCAACCCAAGCGACCAGGACGTTGCCCAGTGGCATCGGACATTCGGGCCACAAGCGTTTAACCACACCTGGACCCTGCTCGACCTGGACGAGCTGACGCGTGAGCAGGAAGAGGAGATGCTGGCCTCAACATTCGCTCAGCGATATCACTGGTATTACGCCGGTGAGCCGAAGAACTGGGCAGTTGCCGACTGGCAGGTCTCCCGCGTGACGGCCGTTCTCGGTTACGCCGAGTTGGCCAGACGCTTCGGCCAACGTTCGCTCGACCTGGCCGAGGAACATGATCTCGGTCCCTTCGTCAAGGGTTTCGCCCACGAGGCCATCGCCCGGGCGGCGGCCGACGTCGATGATGTCGAGACGTTCACCGAGCACCTCGAGGCAGCCCGCGCACTCCTCACCGAGATCTCCGACTCCGAAGAGCGCGGAGTCCTCGAAGCCGACCTCGCCGAGATGAGCGAGGGCTAGGACAGCCACTGGACCGGGAGACCAAAGCACTTTCCCGTGCTCGGCCCGGACAGGAGTCAGCTAAGAAGGTCCGCGAGCACCACGGCATCGGAAGTCGGCAGTTCGCAGACGAACCCTTCGCAGACATACGCCAGCGTCTGGCCCTCCCGGAAGCGGTCGTGGAGCAGTGGGATCGCGATGTGGTCATCCGCCGAGACCGCCAGGGCCACGCTGGGCCGGAACCGACTCCAGTAGACGTCTGCGAGCCGACGCCACTCGGGTCCGACGACGGCCAATTCCCTCGTCTCGCTCAACGAGTGGCTGACCGCAAGGTGATGGCCCACCATTGACGGGTATTGCTCCATGTGCAGGCCTGCGGAACCGAGCGCCTCCTCCGCTCTCGAGCGCTTGGCGCCATCACCGGTGAGGAGGCTGGAGATCAGCAGGGCCTCGGCAGCCAGGGCGTTGCCCGAGGGAAGAGGACTGTCGGATATGTCGGTGGGTCTCTTGACCAAGGCTTCTTCTCCGTCGGCCGTGGCGAAGAAGCCACCCTCACGGTTGGTGTACCGATCGAGTTGGCCAACCATCGCCGTCGCAGCCTCGTACCACACGACCTCGCCCGTGGCCGAGTAGAGGCTGAAGAGCCCAACGGCCATCGCGGCGTGGTCATCGAGGAACCCGGCAATCGAAATCCGACCCTCTCGCCATGACCGCGCCAGACCGCCGCGAAACTCGAGGTTGTCGAGAACGAAGGCTGCAGCTTCTCGAGCCGCTGACAGATATCGGTCGTCTTCGAGAGCAGCCCCCGCCTCCGCCAATGCCCGGATTGCCAGACCGTTCCATGCGGCAATCACCTTGTCGTCGAGGCCGGGCCGGATGCGGCGAGACCGGGCCTGAAGCAGAGCTTGCATGTCGGATTCCAGGCCAACAGGAGAGGTCTCGCCGGCAATGGTCAGGATGTTGGACTCTTCGAAGTTCCCGGCTTCTGTCACCCCGAAGTACTCGATCACGGATTCGGCCTCGGAGCCAAGCAGCGCACGGATCTCCTCGATAGACCAGACATAGAACTTCCCCTCGACTCCTTCGGAGTCGGCATCCTCCGAGCTGAAGAAACCGCCATCGGGATGGCGAAGGTCGCGAATCATGTAGTCGAGGGTCGAGCGGGCGACGTCGACGAAGTCCGGGCGGTCGAGTTCGACACCGGTCCACAGATAGAGCCGGGCCAACTGGGCGTTGTCGTAAAGCATCTTCTCGAAGTGGGGAACCAGCCAGCGGCTGTCCACCGAGTAGCGGGCAAAGCCACCTCCGATTTGGTCGTGGATCCCGCCGCGAGCCATCCGGTCGAGGGTGTGCTCCAGGATGTCTGAGGCCTGTTTCGCCCAGCCTTCCCCACGAACCCTGAGCAAGAACTCGAGTACCGGCTGCTGAGGAAATTTGGGAGCAATGCCGAACCCACCGTTGATCGAGTCGAATGACTCTGTGATCTTCTCGTAGGCGCTCCGGATGCCGTCGGAGTCGGGAACGGCGGAATTCGGCACGGTCCGGGAAATGGCGGCAACGAGTCGCTCACCCTGTTCGTGGATGTCGGCTCGCCGGACGTGCCAGGCACTCGAGATGGCAGCCATCACCTCCCCGAAACCGGGCATCCCCTGCCTTGGTTCCCTGGGGAAGTAAGTACCGGCATAGAAGGGCCGTTGGTCGTGATCGAGCCAGACGGTCATCGGCCACCCACCCTGACCCGTCATCGCCTGGACTGCCTCCATGTAGACGGAGTCGACGTCGGGACGCTCCTCACGGTCGACCTTGATGTTGACGAACAGGCGGTTCATCTGAGCGGCGGTCTCGGAGTCCTCGAACGACTCGTGCGCCATCACATGGCACCAGTGGCATGCGGCATACCCGACGCTGAGCAGAACGGGCACGTCGCGCCGCCGGGCTTCGTCAAACGCAGCGTCGCCCCACTCGAACCAGTCGACCGGGTTGTCCTTGTGCTGAAGCAAATAGGGGGAGGCGGAATCGGCGAGACGATTGGGCATGTGTGGTGAACCTACATCGGGTCGAAGGTTGAGAGAACGGGAACTAGTGGCCCGTCTTACAAATGATTGCCGGGTCTCTCCGGCCCTCGACGCCGCTCGCGGGTGTCCTCCGCCTCGACGCACCTACAGGTGCGCCTTCGTTGTGCGTCCTTGCGAGGCGAACGCCGATGACTCGGAGACACCCTGACACCATTTGTGCGACAGACCACTAGCGGCTCTCCACGCCGATCTCGGTTGCCTTGACCGAGACCCACACCTCGCTGCCTTGCTCGAGGGCCATGTCTTCCACCGCCGACGGGGTGACCTCGATGGTCAAGGGCAGGGGATCGTCAGTGAGCAGCCGAACCCTGT
>JAYEGJ010000087.1:9195-24110 GCA_034658975.1 Actinomycetota bacterium | reverse complement strand
CCGATCTCGGTTGCCTTGACCGAGACCCACACCTCGCTGCCTTGCTCGAGGGCCATGTCTTCCACCGCCGACGGGGTGACCTCGATGGTCAAGGGCAGGGGATCGTCAGTGAGCAGCCGAACCCTGTCGCCATAGTGCTCTATCCGGCCGACCACCGTCACCCACGTGTTGCGCGGACTGCCGTCGGGGCGACTGGGGTAGATGGCGATGGCGCGGGGATGGATGGTGGCGATCACATCGCCGGCAATCGACGTGTCTCCAACATGTAGAACATGACCACCGACGGCGACATCTCCGCCTGAGGCAACACCAGCAACGAGATTCGACCCGACCAGGTCGGCGACGTAGGGAGTCCGTGGACGCAACCTGATGTCTTCGGCGGAGCCGGACTGAGTGATCCGCCCTTCCTCGATGATGTAGATGACATCCGCGAGAAGGAATGCCTCCATCGGGTCGTGGGTGATGAGAAGCCGGGGCCCCTTGAACTTGCTGAGATCGTCGACCAGTTGTCTTCTCACATGGGTCCGTGACGTCACATCGAGCGAAGCCGTGGGCTCGTCGAGGACGAGCATGTTGGGACTCGTGATCAGGGTCCGGGCGAGGGCAACCCGCTGAGCCTGGCCTCCCGACAGGTCACGGGCCTTTCGGCCGGCAAGCTCGGACAGCCCGAAACGCTCCATGGTCGACTCAACACTTTGCCGGCGCGCGGCCTTATCCACGCCCCGGCTCGTCAGACCGAATCCCACGTTCTCGGAGACTGTCATGTGCTCGAACAGCAGGTAGCCCTGAAAGACGACCCCGACGCCACGGTCCTCGGGCGGTACGAAGACACCCTCCTCGGGTTTGTCGAACACTCGCCCGTCAAGCGAGATCTCGCCGTGGGTGATTGGCAGCAATCCGGCCAGGGAGGCTGCGACCGTGGACTTCCCCGCACCATTGGGGCCGAGGAGAGCGACCGTCTCGGTCGGCCCGGCGGCGAGGGCTAGCTCGATGCTGAAACCGTCTCGCTGAAGTGAGATCTCGGCTTTCAGCCCGGTTCTCATCGAGAAGGCAGCCACTTGTCACGGAGAGCGACCAGGACCGCCAGCGAGATCGCCACGAGTATCAGACTCAGTGCGACCGCCGCGTCGCGATCTGATTCAAGAGCCAGGAAGACGGCCAACGGAAGCGTCTGGGTCTCGCCGGGGAGGTTGCCGGCGAACGTGATGGTCGCTCCAAACTCGCCGATGGCTCGTGCCCATGTGAGCACCAACCCGGCGACTAGCGAAGGGCCGATCATGGGAAGGGTCACCTTGCGAATCACGGTCCAGCGGCTCGCACCCAACGACGCCGCTGCCCCTTCGTATCTCTCGTCGACATTCCGGAGAGCACCTTCGACGGTGATCACCAGGAAGGGCATCGAGACGAAGGTCACTGCCACGATCACTCCCCAGATGGAAAAGGGAAGGACGAGGCCGGTTGCCTGATACAGCGGCTTCCCAAAGACTCCACTTCGCCCCAGGCTGAACAAAAGGGCCGCGCCCCCTACCACCGGTGGGAGCACCAGCGGAAGCAACACCAACCCGCGCACGAGGGATTTGCCCGGAAACTCGGAACGAGCCAATACCCAGGCCAACGGGACACCCAGAACTGCGGAGATCACCACCGCCGCAACCGACGCTATCGCCGACACCCCGAGAGCGTCTCGCACCTGATCCGAGGTCAGGTGATCGCTCAGTTCAGACCAGGGCGCCCTCGCCAGTAAACCGACCAGGGGGATGACGAAGAACGCCAGAGCCAGAAGGGCCAGGAGGATCATCCCAAGGGGCGGTCGACGTTTCATGGTCGCTGAAAGCCGTGGGACAACAGGATCGCCTGGCCCTCCTCGGAGAGCAGGAACTCGATGAACGCAGCAGCACCCTCCGGGCTCGATCCGCCCGAGAGGGCAGCCACCGGGTATCGGGTCTCCTGGTTCAGGCCGGCGGGAATGGCAACACCCTCGACATCGGCGTTGCCTTGAACGTCACTCACATACACGATGCCGGCATCCAACTCTCCCGCGGCGGTCTTGGTCAAGAGGGACCGAGCATTCGACTCGTCGCTGTGTGGGGCGAGAGTCACTCCGGCAAGGCCAAGCGATGCACGCGCCAGATCGCCACAAGGCACCCCCGCCGCGCAAATTCCAAGCAGTAGATCGTCGCGGGCAAAGTCCTCGAGGCCCGTCACCGCGCCCGGGTTCCCCCTGGGAACGGCGATTTCCAGGGTGTTCAGGGTGAACACCAGGACTTCGCCAACAACGAGCCCGTCCGCGGCCACTTCGTCCATGATCGATTCATTGGCAGAGGCAAACGCGTCCGCGGGCGCCCCGGCAAGGATCTGCTCGCGGAGCAGTGACGACGCCCCAAGATTCAACACCAAGTCGTAGTCGGGGTGCATCTCCTCGAACAGCGACTCGATCTCCGCGAACGGAACCGTCAACGACGAAGCCGCTGAGACCCGGACCTGCTCCCGACCACCTTCGGAGTCGGCGCAGCCGGCCATTAGAGCCAGAACGAGGATCAGACCGATGGTGAAGCGGTATCGAACGAAAGATGCCACGCGGCGAGGCTAACGAGGCGGTGAGGTCGCCTCGGCAGATAGTCGCCGGATTCTGGTGTGCAATGAACCCTGCTGAACAGGTCTGACGGCCCGACAGATAGTCGCCGGATTCTGGTGTGCAATGAACCCTGCTGAACAGGTCTGACGGCCCGACAGATTGCGGTTCATACGCCTAGCCCGCTGAGAGCCGCTCGGCGAGGAATGCAACCGTGCGCTCCCACGCCGTTTCGAAAGACTCAGGATCAAAGGTGTCGCCGTCGGGATCGCAAAAGCCGTGGTGGGTGCCGGGATACCGAAGCACCGAAACCTCGAGTGATTCAAGACCCATCGTTGCTTCCATGAACGCCGCCTCGTCGTCCGTTATGAACTCGTCGCTCTCGGCAAGGTGGATGAGATAGCCGGACTTGGAGCCTGCGAAGTCAATCTGCTGGCTGCCGTAAAACGACACCGCTGCGCCGATGATGTCGGCCAGGCGCACCGATGCCCATAGACCAAGAGAGCCACCCATCCCGAACCCGACGACTGCGACCGGTCCATCGAGGGCCTTCTCGCTCAGCAGTTTTGTCGACGAGATCACCAATGACGCCAACCGATCGGGGCTGGCAGAGCCGAGATGGTCGAGGGCGTCCTGCTCAGACTCCGGAAGCTCACCGAAGTTGATATCGGGAGCGAGCACCGTGTACCCATGATCGGCCAGACCGTCGGCCAGGTTCTTCACCGCCGAGGTCAGACCCCAGAAGGAATGGAGGAGCAGCACGCCCGGACCGGGGCCTCCATCACCCTGAACGAAATAGGCAAGATCGCGGACCACCAGCCCAACATAGGCCAACCTCTACGCTGCCTGCATGAGCTCGGCGATCGCTCCGCTTCGGCATCCACACTTCAGATGGCTTTGGGCCGGCACTGTCTTCTCCGCAGCCGGAACGTTCATACAGACGGTGGCCGCCTCTTGGCTGATGTTCGAGATGACGGGGTCGAGCACCTGGGTCGGGCTCATCGTCGCCTCGTCAACGCTTCCGATTCTCTTCCTGGCCCTGGCGGCCGGTGCCCTGGCCGACATGTTCGACCGGGTGAAGATCATGCTGGTCTCCCAGGGGATCATGGGTGGCTCGGCGGTGGCAATGGCTGTCCTCGCCTTCTATGACTCGATCAATCCGCCGCTCCTCCTGGCACTGGGCCTGACCATGGGCACCGGCTTGGCCTTGAACATTCCGGCATGGCAAGCATTGGTTCCCGACCTCGTCCCGAGAGGCCTGGTGGCCTCCGCGGTGGCTCTCCAGTCGGCTGCTTTCAACGCTGCGAGAGCAATAGGCCCGGCCATCGGTGGCGCTCTGGTTGTGGCATTCGGCCCCGAGGCCGGCTTCGCCGTCAACGCCCTGTCCTATCTGGCAATCATCGTGGCTCTGTTGGCCATCGGCCCCCAGCTCGAGCTCAAGGAGCGCGACGCCCCCAAATCGATGGCATCGGCGATCACTACCGGAATCCGGTTCGCCAGGTTCACACCGACGTTCAGCCGTCTCCTGGCTCTGGTGGGGCTCTTCGCTGCCACGTCAGCCGTGGTCCAGGCGACGCTGCCGGTTCACACCGCCCATCTCGGTGGGAGTGCTGCGACCTATGGCATCCTTTTGGGAGCGATGGGCGCAGGTGCTCTTGTCGGCGCATTCGTCAGAGCCCCGGTCCTGTCTCTCATCCCCGGAAGCTCAGTGCCGGTCACCATCACCTTGTTTGGCGTCGCCGGGATCACCCTGGGCCTTGCCCCGAACATCATCGTGGCGTTCATCTCGATGTCGTTCATCGGTTTCTTCTGGCTTCTGACCCTTTCGACCCTCAATGCGAGCGCACAGTTGATGGCCCCCAACTGGATTCGGGGTCGGGCGATGTCGCTTTATTCACTGTCCTTCGTCGGGATCCTCCCGGTCGGGTCGATCATCTCCGGTCTCGTCGCCGACCAGATTGGAACGCCTGGATCGATCGTGATCTTCTCAGTTGCAGCACTGACGCTCGGACTTGCCAGCCCACGATTCAAGGTTCCGGCGATCCACGACATCGAGTCACCCGAGTTCAGCGAGAGTGGCCGCGCTCACAGTGATCTCGAGGATCTCGAGGGCGGACCGGTCATCGTTCTCAACACCTGGCGGATCGACCTCGCAGACTTCAATGAGTTCAGCGAGTTGATGAACGAGCTGCGACTGGTACGGCTGAGCACAGGGGCCTACCGCTGGCGTCTGTTCATGAACACCTCCGACCCGACACGGATCACGGAGCTGATGGCCGTCGGAAGCTGGGAGGAGCATCTCGCCCAGCACCGACGCATCGACGACGCCGCAGCCGGTCTGATACAAAAGGCGCGATCCTTCGACAGGGAGGGCGGTCCTCGGACCCGTCACCTGATCGCCATCGATGTCGAAAACCCGCCGGAGTTCGACGAGATGGTGGTCCGTCATGAGGAGATGCATCGAACGGACGGGTCCATCCCGGTTCGTGATCAGGACGCTTGAAGGCGTCGAATACTCATTTCGCGCCGGAACTTCTTCCAGTCGGAGCTCTTGGTCGACCACAGAACATCGGTGATGACCATCACCACGCCAAGGCCGATGAGAACCCCGATCGTCCAACCAGGGAGATTGGAATAGGCGGCGGCACCAACCAGGAGGAATGGAATCGCCTTGGTGGTGAGCGCCCCGGACGCATGCATCCAAGCCCGTTTCGATGCCGGGGCGCGAAGGTATGAGGAGTAGTCGACCTTTACGCCGGGCTGGGGCATGGCCAGAGTCCCGATGAACCACCCGGTGAAACCGATCCCGAAGGCTGTTCCCACAACCAGATGGCCCAGCCCGTGGGTCGTCACGAGAAGCACCCCAAGCCCTGCGAAAAAGGACAGGACATCGAGCGGGGCGTCGAGGCTGTAGGCGACCGCGATGAGTGCCAAGCCAACAAGAGTTCCAAGCACCATCAAGGTCGTGCCAACGTGGAGTGGCACCTTGAACAGGACCCAATTGTCGAATGCCGCCTGGTCGATCGCCGCCATCCGTTCCGCATATCGGTCGGCAAGTTCGGGACTTCTTCTTACAGCCCCCACAGCAGGCCAGAACCCGGTGCCCGACAGGCTGAACTCGTCGGCGACCGCCCGCTCTGCCGCCTCGAGGGCAGCCTCGATTGATGGGGTTGCCACATACACACGATAGGTACCGTCATAGCGGTGCAACCGGAATGCCAGGCTTGGGGTTCAACTTGGTGATGGACGAGATGGGAAGAACGCTTGCCGCCGATCTAGACGGGTCATTTCAAGCGGTCGTCGAGAAGATGGGCACCAGGATCTACTGGGGTCTCCGGCGGATGTCGAACAACCACCAGGAAGCCGAGGATCTGACACAGGAGACCTTTATCAAGGCGTGGTCGGCCCTTCTCGGGTATGACAAGCCAAGGATTCGCGCCCTCCGGGTCGAGCCCTGGCTGTGGACCATTGCGCTCAATCTCGGGCGAAACAATCTGAGAAACAGGTCCCGGCGACCGACATTCGTCGAACTGGCCGAGTCACCGGTGGATGACCCCGAGCTCGCCGACGGTGTCGCCTGGGATCGGCGGCTCAAGCATCTCAACCGTCACCAACGAACCGCAGTCGTGCTCCGTCATGTGATCGGGCTCGGATCTGCGGACATCGCCGAAGCCACCGGCCGACCCGAAGGAACCGTCAAGGCCGACATCCATCGTGGCTTGGCGCGACTGAGACAAGTGATGGAGGATGAACAATGAGCATTGAAAGCCAGCTTGCAGCCCTGATCGGCCAGATACCCGAAGGCATGACCGAGGGAGTCGCGCTTGGGACGGGCGTCGCCGACGGCTACGACGTCTACCCCTCGGTCCTCGGTCCCGTTGCAGTGACCTTCAATCCCGAAGGAGTGTCCTCGGTCGACATCGCCGACGACCAGCTAATCGATCGTTTCTCCCACAGATTCGGAAGGACACTGATCCGCGCCGAAGCACCGACCTCATGGGGACGTCACATCCCCGATGCTCTCGAGGCAGGGCGTCCCGGGAAGCTTCCCGTGGACCTGCGTTCGGTCACGCCGTTCCAGGCGGAGGTACTGGAGGTGACAGCCACCATTCCGAAGGGCGAAGTCAGGTCGTATGCCTGGCTTGCCAATGAGGTCGAGCGTCCCAAGGCCACCAGAGCGGCCGGGTCGGTGATGGCCAGAAACCCGGTCCCTCTGATCATTCCGTGCCACCGGGTTGTGAGGTCAGACGGACATATCGGGAACTACTCCCTCGGCGGACCACACAACAAGGAGCAACTGCTCACCCACGAAGGCACGGCGCCCGATTGGCTGGAAGATCTGGCATCCCGACACATCAGGGTGCGGGGCAACACGTCGACCGGCATCTTCTGTCACCCGACGTGTCGTGCGATTCGGCGCTCGAAAGACTCCAACGTCGTCGAGTTCCACAACACGGCCGAGGCGAGCGCCGCAGGATTCAGAGCCTGTGAGTTGTGTCGTCCGGTGTGAGGCGTCTCGCGTGCAACGCGTCGGCCTAAGACCGGTGCGTTGCACGCCAGTCACGGCCAGCGGCTGAGAAACGGAGCTTCTGGAACAGGTACGCTCGCCAGCGATGTCAATTTCAACCGAACAGCTAGCCGTCAACACGATCAAGGCCCTCGCCATGGACGCGGTCCAGGCAGCAAACAGCGGACACCCCGGGATGCCGATGGGTATGGCCGACATTGCCGTGACTCTGTGGAGTCGATCGCTCAAGGTCGATCCCGACAATCCCGATTGGCCGGACCGCGACCGATTCGTGCTGTCCAACGGCCACGGTTCCATGCTCCTCTATTCGCTCCTCCACCTCTGCGGCTTTCCCATCACGCTCGACGACATCCGAAACTTCCGCCAGTGGGGAAGTCACACGGCCGGACATCCCGAGATCGACCACGGACTCGGGATAGAGATGACGACGGGACCACTCGGACAGGGCTTTGGCACCGGCGTCGGGATGGCCCTGGCCGAGGCCCATCTGAGGTCACGGCTCGGGGAACACCTGGTGAACCATCACACCTACGGATTCGTCTCCGACGGCGATCTGATGGAGGGCATCTCATCCGAAGCCGCCTCCATGGCAGGTCACTTCGGGCTCGGTCGGCTCATCTACCTCTATGACGACAACAGCATCTCCATCGACGGTTCCACCGATATCACATTCACCGAGGACGTCGCCGCCCGCTTCTCGGCTCAGAATTGGCACACGCTCCGCGTCGATGGCCACGACCGCGAGGCCGTGGCAGAGGCGATCGCTGCTGCCGTCGTCGACGAGGATCGCCCGTCGCTGATCCTGTGCAGAACCCACATCGCCCACGGGTCACCCAACATGGTCGACACGTCTGCTGCGCACGGATCGCCACTCGGTGACGAGGAGATCAAGCTGACCAAGGAGCGGATGGGCTATCCCACGGAACCCAGTTTCTCGGTCGACGAGTCGGTCTATGAGTTCTTCGCGGAGGCGATGAGCCGGGGCCGATCCTCACGTGCAGCGTGGGCGGAACGGTTCGAGTCGCTGAGCCCCGCCGATCGCGGCAAGTGGGATTCCTTCTATTCACCGCAAGCGGTTTCCATCGACGGACCAGGTTTCAAAACCGGGGAGAAGATCGCTTCGAGGGCGTCGTCAGGCAAGCTCTTCGGAGAAATCTCGGAGAAGTCTCCGGGGTTCATCGGCGGCTCGGCCGACCTCGCCGGATCGACCAAGACGGTCATCGACAGTGGGGCCTTGTTCTCCAGTGACAACCCCGACGGTCGGGACATCCCATTCGGCATTCGCGAGCACGGGATGGGAGCACTGGTCAATGGGATAGCCATCCACGGAGGCCTGAAGCCATACGGGGCCACCTTCTTCGTTTTCAGCGATTACATGCGTCCGGCGGTTCGCCTGTCGGCACTGATGGGCGTGCCCTCGATCTGGGTGTGGACCCACGACTCGATCTTCCTCGGAGAGGACGGCCCCACCCACCAGCCCATCGAGCACATGGCCTCGCTACGCGCCATGCCCAATCTCCTGGTGATCCGTCCCGCCGATGCGAGCGAGACGATCCAGGCCTGGGAGGTGGCCCTCAACCGGACGGACGGCCCCACTGCGCTGGCGCTAAGCCGTCAGGGATTGCCCACACTTGAGGTTCCCCGGGGGGCGGTGAGTCGGGGCGGCTATGTCTTGCGGCCCGGCGCCGATGTGACTCTCATCGCCACCGGCTCCGAGGTGGCGACCTGCCTACAGGCGGCCGACCTCCTCGCGGAGTCCGGTGTGTCGGCCAAGGTTGTCAGCCTGCCCTGTTGGGAACTGTTTTTCGATCAGCCCGCCGAGTATCGGAACGATGTCCTGGGCAGCGCTCCTCGGGTGTCGGTCGAGGCCGGATCAACGTTTGGCTGGAGCCGTGTCGTCGGTGGCGACGGACTGAGCATCGGAATCGACCGGTTCGGCGCTTCGGCGCCTGCGGACGTGCTCGCCGAGAAGTTCGGTCTCACTGCCGAGGCGATTGCAGCCCGAGTCAGCAGACTCCTGGACCGTTGACCGCTCAGCGCACTGCTGATGTCGTTGTCGTCGGCGCCGGTATCGCGGGCGTGTCAACGGCGTTTCACCTCTCGGTCCGCCACGGCGTCGCAAAAGTCACCCTCGTCGATCCCCGGCCGCCGCTGACTCTGACGTCCGACAAGTCGACCGAGTGCTATCGAAACTGGTGGCCCAACCGGCCGATGGTCGGATTGATGAATCGATCGATCGACATTTTCGAAGAGCTGGCTGCGGAGTCGAACAACGCCTTCGGCCTGAGTCGCCGCGGCTACCTGTTCGTCACTGCTCAGAAAGAGCAGATGCAGGTCATGCTCGACCAGGCGGGACTCGCTTCGAGTTTCGGTGGAGGCGCCGTCAGGACCCATCCCGGGCCCGCCGACTACGGGGACTCACCCGATGGCGTGGACATCCTCGGACCAGCCGAGCTCGCAGAGCACTTTCCCTACATCACGGATTCTGCGATCGGTGGGGTACATGTCCGGCGCGCCGGCTGGTTCAGCGCTCAGCAACTCGGGGCATGGATGCTCGATCAGGCAAGGGAGGCAGGGACCGAACTCGTCATCGATGAGGTGGTTGGCATAAGCGTCGACAACGGCTCGGTCACCGGCGTGACTCTTGCCGACGGTTCGGCGATACGCACCCCCGTGGTGGTGAATGCCGCAGGCCCGTTGTCGGCGCGCGTTGGGTCGCTGGCCGCCGTGGACCTTCCTCTCTTCTCCGAACTTCACCTCAAGGTCGCCTTCCGGGACCACCATGGGGTCATCCCAAGGGACGCTCCGATGATCATTTGGAGTGACACCCAGGAGATCGGCTGGACGCCGGAGGAACGGACGGAGCTCTCCCGAATGGGGCGCAACGACCTCCTCGGCACCATGCCCATCTTCTGTCACGGACGACCGGAGGGCAGTGGGGACTCTCCCTACTTCCTCGCCCTCTGGGAGTACCACCGGGAGGTCTTGGAACCGATCTGGCCCCTTCCCGATGACCCTCTCTATCCGGAGGCGGTCATGAGAGGCCTGACCACGATGGTTCCGGGATTGAACGTCTACGAGGACGGTCTCCCCGAGTCGACCGTAGACGGCGGCTACTACACCAAGACACGGGAGAACCGGCCTCTGATCGGCCCCGGCGGGCCCGAAGGCTTCCATCTGATGACCGGTATGTCCGGGTTCGGGATCATGGTGTCGGCCGGTGCGGCCGACCTCGCCGCCCGCCACATCGTCGGTGCCCCCCTCCCCGACTACGCCGAGGCCTTTCTTCTCTCCCGCTACGACGACCCCGGCTACATCGCGGAGATCGAAGCAGTGGAGGATTCTGGTCAGTTGTAGGAATCGAGATGAAGGGGAACAACCGAAGCGATCCGCTCAAAGTCCCGATCATGGGCGAGGATGGCGGCTCCTGACCGAATGGCGACCGCCGCGATGAGGCAGTCGACGAGACCTCGCGGTGTCACGCCGTTCCATCGACAGGCTTGATAGATGCTGGCGGCACCTTCGAAGTCTGACGACGGGAGGAAAGGCAGCCAGTCGCAAGACATCAGCATCCGCCGAAGACGTTGCTCATCATCGGTGTCACGGGCACCGGCCAGCACCTCCATCAGCACCGGCTCTGTGGATGTGATCGGAACGCCCCTCTCGATGAACGAGGTCAAGCGCAGATCGGCCGCAGATTCGGTCGCTCTGTCATATTCAATCCACGTCGAGCTATCAATCAAGACCACGGGGACCTCGATCCTCAGGGATCTCACCAATCAGATTGGCGCCTCTCATGGCGAGCATCTCCTCCCTCGTCATCGGGCGATCGGCAAGGTACCGCAGAGCCATGTCAACGGCCTCGGTCTTGGTCTTGAGGTGGTAACGCTCCATGACGATTCCCACCAGCTCATCGTCGATCACGATGTTTGTCCTTCCCATACACCAATCATACACGTCACGTGAACCGCCTCCCTTGGCGAGCAAGGTACGGCCCGGCCATGACAGATTTGATTTCTTGTCACAGGGGGCGCGTATGTTTGGTGGGACACGAAGCAGAAGGCGGCAAAAAGGAGGACGTATGCCAACACGTGACGGATATCCGGAGGGAGTCCCCTCCTGGGTTGACCTCGGCACCACCGATGTAGGGGCGGCAAAGGCGTTCTACACCGAGTTGTTCGGATGGGAGTACAGCGAGGCCGAGACCGACTCGGCGCCGTACACCATGGCCACCAAGAGAGGGCTGAGTGCGGCCGGGATAGGACCCAACCCCGATCCGAGCATGCCAAGCGTCTGGTCCACCTACTTTGCCGTGGACAACGCCGACGCCACTGTCGAGCGAATCAAGGCTGCCGGCGGAACGATGATCATGGACTGCTTCGACGTCATGGACGCCGGCAGGATGGCATTCGTCTCAGACCCGACCGGAGCTGCGTTCGGCATCTGGCAGGCCGGGGTGCACAAGGGAGCGGGTGTCGTCAACGAGCACGGTTCTCTCAACTGGAACGAGCTGATGAGCGACGACCTCGAGAAGGCTCTGGCGTTCTATGTGGAGGTCTTCGGCTGGACCCATGAGACCACCGAGATGCCCAACGGGCCATACACGGTGTTCTCAGTGGGCGATCGTGCGGTCGGCGGGGCAATGCGCAAGCCGGAGGAGGTCTCAGGAGTTCCGAACTACTGGGGCGTTTACTTCGCTGTGGATGACGTAGCCGCTGCGATCGAAACGGCAACAGCCAACGGCGGAACCATCGACTACGGGCCGATGGAGATTCCCGAGGTCGGGATCTTCGCCGGTCTGGCCGATTCGACCGGTGGCCACTTCACCGTGATCCAACTGGCAGGTGAGGTCGACTGAGCAGACGCCCGATCGTCGAGAAGGCCCCGGTTGCCCGGGGCCTTCTCTCGTCTCCCTGGGATAGGAGGGGTTAGGAGAACTTGGTCTTGGGGCGGTCCTGGAGCACCTCGTCGATGAAGATGTCAACCTTCTCGTTGTAGAAGGCAACCAGGCCGGCGATCTTCTGAGACTCGGGCAACGGTGCGTCATAACCCCACACGACGTTTTCGTGGGTCGACCCGTCGACCGACACATTCCAGTACCGGGCGGTGCCCTTGTAGGGGCATGCGGTTGCCAGGTCTGTTGGACTGAGCAAGTCCATGCGAACGTCGGTCTTTGGCATGTAGTACCGGGTTGGCAGGTTGGTTTCGTAGAGGAATGAGCCATTGGTCGTGTCGGCCACGGTCATCCCATCGATCTCCACTCTCACCCGGCGGCCCGACGGAAGAATGTCGACACGCGTGTACGGGTCACGTGCGTGCACGAACACCTCTTCGTCCTCCTCGAACCAGTGGTCGAGCGTCTTCCACACAAACGAGTAGTAGCCGTCCAACTCGGGAAGTTTTGGCTCGTGGTAGGCGTATGCCGCGCCTTCGCTGCTCCCCGCCTTGACCACGTACTGGGTTGCATCCCCACGACTCGGGCTCCGCCTCGTCTCACCGGTCTCAACGAGGAGGTCGGTTCTTACGTCGGCCTCCGGGAAGTAATACGTCGGGTAGTAGGGCACCTCCCAGACGAGAAGTGGAGCGGTCGTATCAACGACCACCTCACCGCCCAGAATTGCCCGGACTCTCTTGCTGCTCGCCTCGACGCGAACACGACCACGATCTGACATTTGAAAACCTCAAAGGAAGGGGAATCTACGATCGATTCAACAGACGACATTGCCCGGAGATTCCGGGTCATTAGTCGCCCGTCTTACAAGTGATGGCCGGGTCTCTCCGGCCCTCGACGCCGCTCGCGGTGTCCTCCGCCTCGACGCACCTAAGGGTGCGCCTTCGTTGTGCGTCCTTGCGAGTCGATCGCCGATGCCTCGGAGACACCCTGACACCATTTGTGCGACAGACCACTAGTTGGAGAAACTGTCCAGTGGACGACTAAGTGCGAGCTGCCGACTGTCCCAGTACTCACCAAATCGGTATTGGAACCACGCCGGCTTTTCGGCATAGATCCGACGGCCCAGTATCTCCGAAGCCACCTGCAGCTCGGACCGACGCTGGGCGATCAGGGCCCCGAAGAGCGATCTCTCCCTTGGGTTGGGGCACAGGTCGGGTCGCGACTGGACCAGATCGTTCAGCTCATGAAGGTCGTGATCCTCGCCCAACACCATCCCCAGCCGATCGAGCGTCATCGCCATACCCGTGATCACCTCGGGCCAAAGAGGTGCCAGGAATTCCATCTGGTGCCTGAGGTATTTCGCACGCTTGCGCCAGAGGTGGAATCCATGCGGCGACGAGCGGGTGAAGGCGGCAACCATCTCCTTGCGTCCCCGCCCGTAGGTGTTCGCAAGCCCCGGGCCCAGTGCCTCGTAGCTGTCCCTGATGCCCATCCCGTACACGGCCCGTGCGTCCGGGTCTGTCGGCCAGGACGAGTACCTGTGATACGCCCTCTCCAGGTTTCGTACCACCCGCCCGATCAGATTCGGATCCTCGAGGGCTGCGAGTTGGATGATGTCGCTGCGTTGCTGGAGACGATCGAGAGTTTCGTGGAACGTTCCCTCGGCCAGGAACTCGCCGTAGATATCTCTTATCGCCCGCGCTGCTTCGACAGCAGTGAATGACGACCGCACCTCGCTGATCATTCGGTTGGTGTTCCGCATCGCCCGGTCTTCGTATCGATAGACGTCGCCAGGCAATTCGAAGCGGACCATCCTCAGCAGGGCGCGGACTCGTTTGACCGCCTTGCGTGACTCGTGAATCGCCTTCGGAAACTTTTCTTCACCATCGAAGAACCCGGCCGCTCCGAGTTCCAGTTGCTCGAGGGTCACCCGCTTGATCCCGACGCCAAGAGCCTCTCCCTCGCCCATCTGGAGGCGGGAATCGAAGCTCACCATGTCTTGAGCTTGGGGCGTATATGTGGCCAAAGCGGTCACATGGCCAGCGTAATGTCACGTCTTGTG
Organism: Actinomycetota bacterium; assembly: GCA_034658975.1. Taxonomy (GTDB): domain Bacteria; phylum Actinomycetota; class Acidimicrobiia; order Spongiisociales; family ZC4RG35; genus SZUA-217. The sequence continues at coordinate 10,054 of JAYEGJ010000087.1, read as the reverse complement.
AGATCCGCGGGTCTTCTTCCCTATCGAATCAGCGACGGCCTCCAGGTGATGATCGCCCATCCGGGCGGTCCGTGGTTTGCCGGGCGCGACAACGGATCGTGGTCCATCGTCAAAGGTCTCGTGGAGGAACACGAGGACGATCAAGCAGCGGCGATCCGGGAGTTCGAAGAGGAAACGGGCTGGCCCGCTCCGCTCGACGACTGGGTGTCTCTCGGTGAGACCACCCTGAGATCGCGAAAAGTGGTTATCGCCTGGGCCGTTGCTCGAAACTTCAACCCGTCGAGTCTCGATCCAGGAATGTTTCAAATGCATGGCCGCGACTACCCGGAGATCGACCGGGTCGAGTGGTTCCGACCGGCCGTTGCCCGGGTCAAGCTGAACCCCGCTCAGACCGTGTTCATCGATCGACTAGAGAACCACTTGGGTTTGAATACACCATGAGCAAGGAGAACCGATGACTGATATGCCCGAGACCGACGCCCAGTGGCGGGAGAAACTGACACCAGAGCAGTATCAGGTTCTCCGACAGGGTGGAACCGAACGCGCCTTCACCGGTGAGCACTGGGACTCCAAGACTCAAGGCACCTACAAGTGTGCCGGTTGTGGTGCCGAGCTCTTCTCGAGCACCACGAAATTTGAATCGGGGTCAGGCTGGCCAAGCTTTTTCCAAACCCTTGACCCCGAGTCGATCGAGGAGGTCGACGACCGATCTTTCGGAATGGTCCGCACCGAGATCCGCTGTCGCAACTGCGGAGGTCATCTCGGGCACCTCTTCGATGATGGGCCAAACCCAACGGGTCTCCGCTATTGCGTCAACTCGGCATCGATCGATCTCGAGGAGAAGGACGGGGAGAAGGAC
>JAYEGJ010000087.1:0-9095 GCA_034658975.1 Actinomycetota bacterium | reverse complement strand
GATCCGCTGTCGCAACTGCGGAGGTCATCTCGGGCACCTCTTCGATGATGGGCCAAACCCAACGGGTCTCCGCTATTGCGTCAACTCGGCATCGATCGATCTCGAGGAGAAGGACGGGGAGAAGGACGGGGAGAAGGACTAACCGCGGACTTGGTCGAGGATCATGACCGCATCCTGATCCCAGTCGGCCCGGGGAAGGACCTCGAGAGACACCTGACCCTCCATCAGACCATCCGCTTCATTCAGATGGACCTCCAGGCCCTTCAGCATCCGTTGCACTCCCTTGTTGCCCGGCATGTATCGAAAACAGAAATACTCGAGTCCATCAGCCCGGCCCACGGCCGTGAGAACCCGCAGCAGAAGAGTTCCGACTCCCCGGCCCTGCCACGCATCCATGACTGTCAGGGCGATCTCGGCACTTCCCTCTTCGGTGGTGATGTATCTGCCGACGGCGATTCCCTGGCTTTCGGTCGTCGATACCCCCCATGCGACGTGTTTGCGCTGGTCGACGTCCGTCAGGTAGTCGAGTTCGCTCTCGCTCAGATGACCCAATCCCAATCCGAATCTGGTGAATCGGCTCTCTTCGGAAAGCTCTTCGAAGCCCTCTTCGACCGTGACGCGATCACGCGTCGTGAGCGGACTGATCCACACCTCGGTCCCGTCACGGAGTTCGAGGGTGAGCCGGGGTCGGTCCTCAGGGATGTCGACGCGCATGTGCCGGCCATTGTGTCACCCCTGGAAGTCCCAGGTCGCATCTTCCAGTCCAATTAAGTTCACTGCAATGGCAAGGCAACGGTTGGCGACGGCGACATCTGACTTCGGATCAGGCAAGAGGGAGTCCCATGATTCGACCCCGTTCTACGAGAGGTTCTCTTCGCCTGCGATCTCGAGCGACGAACGGGTGGAGAAGCCGACATCAGTCGATGCCCTGTTCCACGGCGACGCCCGCGAGATGACCGACGACGAGGTCGCCGACCGGTCGGTTGCCTTACTCGTGACCTCGCCGCCCTACTTCGCAGGCAAGGAGTACGAGTCGGACATGGGCCAGGGTCACGTTCCCTCCAGCTATGTCGAATACCTGGAGATGCTCCACGACGTACTGGCGGCCTCGCTGAGAAAACTGGAGCCAGGCGGGCGGATGGCAGTCAACGTGGCCAACCTCGGGCGCAAGCCGTACCGCTCCCTTTCGGCGGACGTCATCTCGATATTGCAAGACGACCTGGGCATGCTCCTCAGGGGCGAGGTCATCTGGCAGAAGGCCAAGGGAGCCGGTGGTAGCTGCGCATGGGGCTCGTTCAGGTCTCCCCAGAATCCGGTGCTCCGGGACGTGACCGAGCGAGTGATCATCGCCTCCAAGGGTCGGTTCGACCGCGCGGTGAAAAGGGCCAAGCGCGAAGAGCTGGGGATTCCCCACCTGGCGACGATCGAGACCGACGAGTTCTTGGAGTCAACGATCGACATCTGGGAGATTCCGTCGGAGAGCGCCACCAAGATCGGTCACCCTGCTCCCTTCCCCGTTGCCCTTCCGAAGCGTTTGATCGAGCTCTACACATATGAGGAAGACCTGGTGCTGGACCCGTTCCTCGGGTCGGGCTCGACAGCTGTGGCAGCAGCACAGACGGGTCGGCACTACGTCGGTTTCGACACCGAGGCCGAGTACATCGAACTGGCCAGCCAGCGCATTGAAGCCGAGGGCTCGGCTTGAGTCTTCGTGTCCTCACCGTTTGCGCCGGGAATATCTGTCGTTCGCCGGCGGCGGCAGCAGCCATTGCTGAGGAAGCGGCAATCGCCGGCCTTGACGTTGTCGTCGACTCAGCGGGAACGGGCGCCTGGAACGTTGGCGACTCGCCACATCCCCGGGCGGTAGCCGCCGGTGAGCGGGCAGGGCTCGACATCGAGGGCCGCGCCAGGCGGGTGAACAAGCTCGACTTTGAGCGATTCGACGTGATCCTCGCCATGGATCGCGCCAATTATCGAGACCTCATGGACATGACCCCTTCGTTGGAGGGGCGAGCCAAAATCAGGCTCTTCCGCACCTACGACCACGCCACCGAAGAGGACGAGGTTCCTGACCCCTACGGCGGCCCGGACTCCGGTTACGACGAAACCATCACCCAGGTGAGATCCGCCGCAGCCGGGTTCGTCGAGTCCCTGGTCTCAGCCTCCGTGGAGGATGCGGTAACCCTCGAGTAGGAAGTCCAGCCCCGTCTGAAGCGGGTCATCTGAGTCCTTGATCTCCCCGTACGACAGGCTTGCTCCGTTGAATGTCTCTTCGTTCCAATATGCGTTGGACCGGTCAACCTCGGACCATGCCGCGACGTAGAGGTAGGGCTCGGGGTGATTGCCGTCACCCGGTGAGGCGCCGAAGCTGGCCCGCTCGCCCTTGTCGTAGTCGCCCAATTCGGTTGCCGGATCGAAGTGCTCGGGCCAGAGCTGAGCTTCTGAGACATCATCACCATCGACGCCATGGCCTCGCAGGCTGTTGAGCACTTCGAAGCCGTATTTGAACCACTCGCCGAGGAAGTGACTGGCGTCCCCATCAACGTCGAGCGTGGCGTCGGGATCGTCGGGTTTGACGGGATCGTGCCAATCTGCGAACCAGTCCTGGTCGTAGTCGTTGCCAAAAAACTCGGCCGCCTCACGAACGGTCGTGATCTTCTGGGTGGCTACATTCCCGTTGTCCTCATGGACCAACAGGTCGCCGTCGATGCGGGCGACACGCCCATCGAACTCCGGGGTACCGAAGCCACCCGGGGTGTCCTTCAGTCCCATCCGGCCCACGGCCTTGTGCCTCGCCGGGCTCACGGCGAAGAACGCCAGATGGTGCAGAGCGCTCCTGGTCTCCGCGAGGTTCGCTGGTACTGGATTCAGGTTCATGCTGTTGTTTCCTCTTTCTCCGGCTTGCGCCAGAACGTTGCTAGTTGACCGACCGCAGCAAGTATGCCGAGACCGAAGATGCCTGCACCGACCCACCCGTCGAGGTTCTCTGCGATGCCGAGAGCAGAGTCCAGTGACGCTGAGCCGGGGCCGGCGATGGTCAGGGCCAATGCGATCACCGCCAGCGTGGCTACGTACTCGTAGCCCTCATCGGGGCGGTGGAAATTGAAGAACCCGGCGAAACGGTGAATCGACCAGAAGGCAACAAACATGGTCGCGGCCAAACCGGCGGCGGCCACCGATGTGAGTATCCCGAAGATCAACGCGGTGCCGATTGCGATCTCGTTGGCCGAGGAGAGAAACGCATTGAGCCGAGGTTGGCGGAACCCTACCGACTCAAACCAGTTTGCAGTCCCCTCGAGGCTCCTCCCGTGGTTCAGGCCGTGGGCAATGAAAACGAGCCCTGCCCAGAGCCTGAGTATCAGGAGAGCGATGTCGAAGTTGTCCATGAGGTCCTCTCTTAGTGTTCGACTATCAGGTAAATGTCGTCCGCCCGTCCATTTATGCCGCCAAGTGTCAACTTATCGACGATTGGCACTGGAAATCCGAAAGAGGGCCGTCCATCAGGACGGCCCTCTCGGTGGGGTTCGGAGCGGGGGGAGGACTTAGGTGGAGACCTGAGCCAACTCACGAACCCTGATCGCTTGGAATCGCAGCACCTTGATGATGGTTGCGAGTCCAAAGGTGATCGCTACTAGATAGACGGAGACGCCGAGCCGGCGTACTGCCTCGAGGTTGATCGCTGCGGTTTCGGCGTCGGCGAGGCTGAGAGACCCCGAAGACACTTGGCCTGCGACGACCAGGTGAATGATCGACGCGATGAGCAGTGTCATCATTGCCATTGCCATTCCCAGGATGAAGATCTTGGCCGTCGGTGGCATTTTCAGCGTTCGGACCTCGGAGCTCACAAGCTCCTGGATCTCACCGCCACCCTTGCGGAACTCTCCGAGAATCCGGGCAATGGCAAAGGAAATCGCGGCGAATACCGCGGTGAACCCGATGAACATGATTCCGGTCGTCGTGTGTCCGAGAGCTGCGATCGTCGTCTCGGCCTCTCCACTCGCTATTGCGTTGGATCGGACGATGCCGAGAATCAGGGCGATGGGGAACGCCATGATGGACATGACCCACATGGGTGCCCAGAGCTTTCTTCCCATCTGCTGCGGCTTGTTGTAGCCGAGTCCCTTCTTGCTGACATCGATCGCGAAATCGCTGCTTGTTGTTGATGTGGTAGCCATGTCAGCTCCTATCTCCGTTCTTGATCAGGTTCTGAATACGCCAGAACTGGAACCCGAGGACGTTTCCGATGGTCACCAGAGCCAGTGCGATCCCGGCGAGGATCAGCCCGAGGCCGACCTCGCGGAATGGGCCCAGCCAAGCGAAGGCGGACGCCGGGTCAGACGAGCCGGCAACCACGATGTACCCAATGAACTGAGCGATGGAAACCATCAACCCGAGCATCATCAGGGCCACGAACGCTTTGGCCGTTCCGGGCATCTTCGGGGTGTAGACCTTGACTCCAAGAGCCTCTTGGACCTCGCCACCCGCAGTCCGAATCGCCCACAGGATGGTTCCGAGGAGGAAAGCGATACCGCTGAGCAGCATTCCCTCTCCGAGGAACTGGAGTCCCTGCATCCACGCCAATGCGGCGGTGTTGGGAGCGGAACCTGCGGCCACGAATGAGACGATCAAACCAACTATCACGGCCATGAGTCCCATGGCAACCATCGGTCTGAACATCTTCTTGGCCATCTTGTGGATGGGGAGCGGGCCTGGTGCCTTTTCGGTTACCGCGACTTTGCCAAATGGCGTGTCGAGGTCACCCAAAGGTGTCGGGTCGGCTCCTGGCGTTCCCACCAGTTGGGGGAGAGTTGTCTTTATGGAGTCTGCGCGGAGCCACAGTTTCAGGATGATCCCCCAGAGCACGACGGCGATAGCCGTCTTCACCAGGGCGAATCCTGTCGTTGTGACACCGAAAGTCCAAGCAAGGTTCGAGGCCTGGTCGACGCCGGACTGTCCGGCTGCAACCAGGTTCCCAAAGAAGGCGATCGTGGCGACCACCAGCCCTGCAAGTGCAAGCGCGATGCCACGTGTCCTCCACGGCGAGGCTTCCTTGTAATCGGTGCCTGCCGCTGGTCGGAGCTTGGCGTCAGCTGCGTATGTCATGTGCCCTCCTTTCGGTCACGGTGTGTGCAACGCGTGTCTCGCCGAGATAAAGCCCAATCAGTCGGGTGGGTGACAGTTGGGCCGTGCCGGCCTGACGACACGGGGTGATACCTCCTCCCCGAGAGACCCCTTTTCCACCTCTGGTGTGCAACGCGTCGGTCTCAGACCGACGCGTTGCACACCAGACGTCGCAGACCGGTTAGTGGCCGCCCAGGCGCCGCCAGCGCCAAACGATGAGGCCTGCACCCGCGGCGAGCATGGCGGCGGCGCCGATCAGACCGCCGGTGCGTCCACCCCCGACAGCGGTTTCGGCTGCGGCAACCGCCAGGGTGGTCGGGGGCGACGCCGTGGTCGTGGGCACCGCTGTGCTCGAGGTTGGGGCGATCGTTGCGGTGGTCGACGGCAACCCGGTGGTGGTGGGCGCAACCGTCGTAGTGGTTGTCGGTGGAACGGTGGTTGTGGTGGTGGGAGGGGCCGTCGTAGTAGGTGTCGGTGGGGTCGTGGTCGTGGTGGTGGTCGGTGCGGCCGTGGTCGCAGGTGAGCCCCCACCACGAATCGCCTCGACATCGGCCGTCAGCGCACCGGCAACATAGGGGTACAGATTGTCCCCGGGGCAAGTCGTCTTGCTCATGGAGCGGTGGCCCGTGATGGTGGGCGTGGTCACTTCGGTCCCGGCGGGCCACAGATTCGATCCCCGGGAGGTAACCGACACCCGTGCTCCCGGCGCCGTCGAGATCCCGTATCGGTCTGCCAACCAGGCGAGCAGACGGGTCAGCGAGTCGAGTGAGGCCTGGGTCGGATTGGCCGAGTTGTAGTCACCGATGATCGCGACAAGTTGGGTGAAGCCCTGGTTCCCGCCCGTGGCATCACCCGCCACAGGACCGTGCACGCTTCCTTCCCGCGCCTCCCAAATGCCGCCTTCGGAGTCGATGACGAAGTTGTAAGCAATGTCGTTCCACCCCTTCTCCGGGCCGGTGTGGAAGTTGAACCAGCCGCGAAGGATCCCGGGCACGTCCGCCGCGGTGTGCCCGTTCTGAGAGGCGGAGTGGTGGACGATCAGGAAACGGACATCTTCGCTGTCGAGCGGGCCCTTGGGCTCGTAGCCGGCACCCGCCCACGAAGAGCGAGGGTTGATGCTCAATCCGGCTGCCGGAAGAGAAATGGCGGTGCTCACCAGCGACAAACCTGCGGCGGCACCAATGAACTGCCTTCTCGTGAGTTCGCTCATCGCCCCCAAACCTTAGGTTTGGGCCCGGCATTGTCTACGGTTCAACCCCTCATGAGAACCTGGCTCGAAGCCCTCCTCGCCGTCGTCGTGATCGTCGGACTGGGCGCTGCCCTCCTCCTCTTCAGCGGCGAATCGCTCACCGACGGCAGCCCTGCAACGACCGCTCCGGTCACCGCCGATGCCGACGCTGCAATTCGGGGTGAGGTGGTTGCCAATTCGATCGGATGTCTGGCATGTCACACCATCGACGGCACACCGGGGTCCGGGCCCACCTGGAAGGGACTCGCCGGTTCGAGCAGACCACTCGAGTCGGGCGAAGTGGTGATCGCCGACGACACATACTTGACCAATTCGATCATCGACCCGTCCCTCCAGGTGGTTGCCGGCTTCGACGCGATCATGCCCGACTACTCCGATCAGCTCTCCCCCGGGGACGTAGCGGATCTCGTCGAGTACATAAAGAGTCTCGCCTCCTAAACACCCTGGAAGGCGGTCTGTTTTCACATAAATGTGACAACACTGGACTCAGGTTGTAGAATCACACCCGACTCAATCTGTAATCCGGAGGATCATCCAAATGTCAAGCGCTGTAGGCATCGACCTGGGCACCACCAATAGCGTCATCTCGGTGTTGGAGGGCGGCGAGCCGATCGTCATCGCCAACGCCGAGGGCGGACGCACAACCCCGTCCATTGTCTCGTTCAAGGAAGGGGAGGTCCTCGTTGGTGAGGTCGCCAAACGCCAGGCCATCACCAACCCCGACCACACCGTGCGGTCCATCAAGCGGCACATGGGCGCCGACTGGTCCATCAACGTCGACGGCAAGGACTACACCGCACAGGAGATCTCGGCCCGCATCCTCATGAAGTTGAAGAGGGACGCCGAGTCCTACCTGGGCAGCACCATCACCGATGCCGTGATCACCGTCCCCGCCTACTTCAATGACGCACAGCGTCAGGCCACCAAAGAGGCCGGCAAAATCGCCGGGCTCAACGTTCTCCGCATCATCAACGAGCCCACCGCCGCCTCGCTGGCCTACGGCCTCGACAAGGAGACCGACCGCACCATCCTGGTCTATGACCTCGGTGGCGGGACCTTCGACGTCTCCGTTCTCGAAATCGGCGACGGTGTCTTCGAGGTCAAGTCGACCTCGGGTGACACCCAGTTGGGTGGTGACGACTGGGACGACGTCATAATCGATTGGCTCGTCGAGACCTTCAAGAACGAGAACGGTGTCGATCTCAGCCAGGACCGCATGGCGCTTCAGCGCCTCAAGGAGGCTGCCGAGAAGGCGAAGATCGAGCTCTCCACGGTCGCCGAGACTGAGGTAAACCTCCCGTTCATCACGGCGACGGACGCCGGACCGCTCCACCTTCAGCAGAAGCTGAACAGGTCCGAGTTTCAGAAGATGACCGATCATCTGCTCCAGCGCACAAAGCGTCCCCTCGAGCAGGCCATCAAGGACGCCGGGATCTCGGTCGATGAACTCGACCACATCGTGATGGTGGGCGGCTCGACCCGTATGCCTGCGGTACAGGAACTGGTCAAGAAGGTCACCATCAAGGAGTCGCACAAGGGAGTGAATCCCGACGAAGTGGTCGCATCGGGCGCCGCTATCCAAGCGGGCGTGCTCAAGGGGGACGTGAAGGACATTCTCCTCCTCGACGTCACTCCCCTGACACTCGGCATCGAGACAAAGGGTGGGGTGATGACCCGGATGATCGAGCGCAACACGACCATCCCGACCAAGCGCTCCGAGATCTTCACCACGGCCGAGAGCAATCAGCCCGAAGTTGAGATCCACGTGCTTCAAGGCGAGCGGACCATGTCCAACGACAACAACAGTCTCGGCAAGTTTCGCCTGACCGGAATTCCGCCGGCCCCGATGGGCATTCCCCAGATCGAGGTCACCTTCGACATCGACGCCAACGGCATCGTCCACGTCCATGCCAAGGACCTGGCCACCAACAAAGAGCAGAAGATGACAATCACCGGTGGAACGGCTCTCGCTCGTGACGACATCGACCGCATGATCGATGATGCCGAGGCCTACGCAGAAGAAGACGCCAACAGACGTGCGGCTGTCGAGACCCACAACCAGGCCGACCAATTGGTCCACCAGACCGAGAAGCTGATCGAGGAGTCGGGTGACCAGATGACCGAGGATGAGAAAGCCTCGGTCGAGAGTGCCACCGCAGCCTTGAAGGAAGTGCTCGGCAACGAGGAGTCCGAAACCGAAGAGGTCCGCTCCAAGATGGACGAACTGATCCAGGCGAGCCAGGCGATGGCTACCCGCCTCTACCAGCAGGCGGCCGAAGCTCAGGCTTCCGAAGGGGTCGGAGATGACGCCGGCGGGGTCAGTGATGACGACGTTGTCGAAGCCGAGGTGATCGAAGAGGATGAGTGATCAAGTAGTCAACGAGGCCGCCGAGGAGTCGATCGAGGTTCTTCCCGCCGAGACCGCCGGAGCGGGTCCCGATGCCGCCGCCCTCGGACTGGAATTGCCCGAAGACAAGGAGGAGGCTGCCGACCTTCTCTTGTCGGAAGTCGACAAGGCGAGGAAGGACGCAACGGCCTACCTCGACGACCTCAAACGCGTCGCCGCCGATTTCGACAACTACCGGAAGCGAACGATCCGGGACCAGGCGAGTCTTCATGAGCGCGCCGTCGAGAAGGTCGTTCTGGGCCTGCTCCCGGTCATGGACACCTTTGATGCTGCCCTGGCCAGCGAGCCCGCTGTGGACGCCGACCAGCAGGTGTTCTC
>JAYEGJ010000086.1:3281-9598 GCA_034658975.1 Actinomycetota bacterium | reverse complement strand
GCGGTGCTCGCCGGCTCCGCCTCCGCCGAGGCCGGGCGCAGCGGTGGAGCAGGTGCGGTGGAGCAGGCCGACAACCCGGTCGGCGAGCTTCGCACCAAATGCCTCGGGGTCAACGAGCCCGAGGGAGGCGACGTGGATATCACCGCCGAAGACGTCCTCGTGGTGGTGGGCCGCGGCATCGAGTCCGAAGACAACATCGAAGAGGCCCAGGAATTGGCCGAGGCTCTCGGTGGTGCGGTTGCGGCGTCCCGTCCCATCATCGATCAGGGATGGCTTCCCAAGACACGTCAGGTGGGCAAGTCGGGTTTGACCGTCAAGCCAAAGGTCTATCTGACGCTGGGCGTCAGTGGTGCGCCCGAGCACATCGAGGGGATGAAGGACGCGGCGACGATCATCTCGATCAACACCGACCCTCAGGCCCCGATCTTCGGAGTGGCCCACTACGGATGGGAGGGGGACATCTTCGACCTTCTCCCCGAGTTGATCGACGCCCTCGAGTAGTCGTGCCGACAACGTCCCTGATCCTGGCCGTCGAGGAGGGAGTGGCCGGTCGCGAGACCTTCCTGAATATCCCCACTGGCGGGGTGATCGCCTTCTATCTGCTGACCCTGCTGGCGACGCTCATCTTCCTGAGTGGGTTCCTGTTCAGGGTGAGGAAGTACGGCCGGGGTCGAGGCCGCCGATTCGACTGGAAGAGGCTGGGGCCCGCCCTCGCCGAGATCACATCGCAGCGGACGGTCGCCAAGAGAGATCGGGCGGTGGGCATGGCCCACTTCTGGGTCTTCTGGGGATTCATGGTCCTTACCATCGCCACCGCGATCATCGCCATCGACGAGGACGTCTTCGGCTTGTTCCTCGACCGGCCCGACCTCCAGTTCTGGCATGGAGCTTTCTATCAGGGCTATTCGCTGGTCGTTGATGTGTTTTCGGTGGGTCTGATCGCCGGACTGATCTACCTCGGAGTGCGCCGCAAGAAGAACCCGGCCCGGCTCGACTACGAGCGGGTCGACCGGCCCGAGGGCAGCTACGACCGTTCCGGGTACACCCTGGACGACCGGGTCTTCCTTTGGGTGCTGCTGTTCATCGCCATCTCAGGGTTCCTTCTCGAAGGGTCCAGGATCGCCGCCACCGATTTCCCCAGCTTCGAGATCTACTCCGTCGCCGGCTGGGTGATAGCCCAGGGTGTCCAGGTTCTGGGTACCGACGGCGCCGAGACCGCCCGGCTTGCCCTGTGGTGGGTCCACTCCCTGGCCGCACTGACGTTCGTGGCCTTCATCCCCTATTCGAAGGCCATGCACATGGTCGTCGATGTCGCCGACCTCCTGGTCACCGACCGGGATTCGGCCCGGGCACTTCCTGAGCCCGCCGTGGTCTCGGCGGATGATCCGCTCGGCTTCTTCACCTGGAAGGAGCTGCTCGACTTCGACGCCTGCACCAAGTGCGGGCGCTGCCACGACGTGTGCCCGGCGCGGGCGTCCGGCGCTCCTCTCTCTCCGCGGGATCTGATTCTCGACCTTCGTGAACTGGCCGACGCCGAAGGTGGCCTCGGGCTCTGGTACGGCCCGGGCGCCGCTCCCAACGAGACCACCGGGACTATTTCCGGCGAGTTCATCTCCACCGAGACGCTGTGGGCCTGCACCACATGCATGGCGTGTATGGAGGCCTGCCCCGTGGGTATCGAGCACGTCCCGACGATCGTCCAAATGCGACGGCAGTTGGTCGAGGCCGGCGACGTCGAGCCAGGTCTCCAATCTGCGTTCCAGTCCCTGACCCGGGGCGGCAACAGCTTTGGCAAGTCGGCCAAGCAGCGAGCCCGCTGGACCAAGGGCCTGGAGATCAAGGACGCCCGCATCGAAGCAGTGGAGTACCTGTGGTTCGTGGGCGATCACGCCGCCTTCGACCCCAGGGCGATCGAGGTCTCGACGTCGGTGGCCAGGCTCCTCGACCAGGCCGGAGTCGATTTCGGGATTCTCTACGAGGGCGAGAAGAACAGTGGCAACGATGTCCGGCGTGCCGGCGAGGAGGGTCTGTTCGAGATGCTGCGCGAGCAGAACCTCGAGGCCCTGGCCGGGGCCGAGTACACCCAGATCATCACTACCGACCCCCACTCACTCAACACGCTTCGCTACGAATACGACCTGGACAAGACCGTCATCCATTACACCGAATTGCTGGATCAACTCGTCATCGACGGTGCTCTCCAGCCCTCCGGCCTCTCCGGGATCGCCACCTACCACGACCCCTGCTACCTGGGCCGCTATCAGGAGGAGTACGAGGCCCCGAGACGTCTGATCGAGGCGACCGGACTCGAGGTTCGCGAGATGGGCCGATGTCGGGAGAACAGCTTCTGCTGCGGTGCGGGAGGCGGCCGGATCTGGATGGATGACTCCGGTCTGGATGAGCGTCCTTCCGAGAACCGGATCCGTGAGGCCGTCGAATTGGGCGACGAGGTGAAGTTCTTCGTCGTTGCCTGTCCCAAGGACATGGTCATGTACAGCGACGCCGTCAAGACCACCGGCAACGAGGGCAAGCTCGAGGTCGTCGACGTGGTCCAACTCCTGGAGCGAGCCTTGACGGGGGTGGCTGTTGGCTGAGAACTCGATACCCGTCACGATTGGCAAGACGCCACCTCCGGACAGCGACGATCTGGCCCGGACTCTCGGCATGTCGGTGGCCGATGTGATGGGTCTCTATATGTCGGTGATCGACCGGGAGGATCGGCTCGAGTCGGGAACCGGCGGGTGGCTGTTCGCATTTCGAGGGGATCCTGGAGAAGGAAAGGCCGCGGCACGCGAGTCGGTACTCCGGGCTTTGAGGATGGCCTCCGACGCCACCAACTACCGCATTCTCCAATCGCTCACGAATGGCATCGGAACACCCACCGAAGATGTCGTCCGTGCCACCGGTCTGGACCGTGTAGCCCTGGCCCAGCGTCTCGGCGACCTGGTCTCGGCGGGGTTGGCGGCCAAGCTCCCCGAGGCCAATCAGATCGTTGGCGTTCCGGCGGGAGCGGCAATCGTCAGGATGGTGGAGGCCGCGGCCGATCAGGCCGCAGGAGCGATAGATAGTGGTTCGTGATGAAGTGCGCCTTCTGCGAATTCGAAGGGCCCCGACCCGAGATGCACGCTCATCTCACCGACACTCACGGCGAGCAGGTGAAGACCTGGGTGACCGAGGGCTCGGGTCGCCGCTACTTCGAGTTGACCTGCCCCGACTGCGACGACTCTTTTCGACATCAGGTCAAACCCCGCTACCGGGATCCGAACTTCCTGGAGGAATACTCCCGTGAGATTCGGATCGTGGCGTTCGATCAGTTTCTATATCACCGTCAGCTAGCGCACGAGGAGGAATGACCATGGCTGAAGTCAATGGGTGCAATATCCCCGAAGACCTCTATTACTGGCCCGAGAAGCACGTATGGGCGTCGCACGGAGAGGGAGGCGTTGTAACTGTCGGGGTGACCGACGTGGCCCAGTTCCTCGCCAAGAAGATCATCTCGGCCCTTCCCAAGGCGGCGGGCCGTCCGGCGAAGCGGGGCCGGAGCCTGGGGACCATCGAAAGCGGCAAGTGGGTCGGTCCAGTGACAGCACCCGTCACCGGCGAGATCCTGGAGACCAACCCGGCCTTCACCTCCGACCCCTCCATCATCAACACCGACCCGTACGGGGACGGCTGGTACGTGAAGATCCAGGCCGCCGACTGGGACGGCGACTCGGCCGAACTGGTGACCGGACCCGATGGCGTAGCCGCCTATCAGGCGTTTCTCGATGCGGAGGGGATCTCCTGCCTGGACTAATACGCCCCGCCCGACGGGGTCGGACAGAGCGTTGAGCACCTACCGCGGCTGTCAGGTGCCACCGGACAGGTCTTACGACATCGAGGGTGACCTCTGGGTCAGATTCGAAGACGACCTGGTCCGGCTGGGCATGACGGACGTCGCCCAGACCCGGATGGGAAGGATGGTGTCGATCCTCATCAAGAAGCCGGGACGCCGGGTCAAGGCGGGTGGCTCGGTGGCCACGGTGGAGAGCGCCAAGTGGGTCGGCCCGATCCACACTCCCTTTGCAGGCGAGGTCGTCGAGACCAATGCCGTAGCGTTCGCCGACGACATCCTCATCGCCAACCGTGACCCCTACGAGGCCGGGTGGATAACGGTGATCAGACCTGATGATCCCAACGTCCCGCATCGGCCGCTGATTCTCGGGGAGGACGCGCTCGAGCCCTACACGGCCCGCATCGATGAATTGGAGATGAGCTGTTTCAGGTGTGAGGACTGAGCACGTTCAATTGAGGAGGAACCCATGACCATTCGGCTACTCGACTTCGACAAGGTCGACTCCCTGCGTTCGCTGGCGATCTTTCACGGTGTCGCCCACGCAATGAAGTCCGACGATCTCGACACCATCACGCTGACCCGTCCGCTCGACCCGTTTGTGAGCATCGGCCATCACCAGGACGCAAAGACCGAGGTCGACCTGGAGTATTGCGTCGAGGCCGGGGTACCCGTCTACCGAAGAGAGGTCGGCGGCGGCGCCGTCTATTTGGATGAAGGTCAGACTTTCTGGCACACCATCTTCCATCGGGACAGGGTGCCCAACACCCTCGCCGAGGTGTACACGCGGTTCCTGGCTGGTCCGGTGCTGGCGCTCAACCGAATCGGGATCCCGGCAGTCCACCGACCCGTCAACGACATCCAGGTGGAGGGTCGCAAGGTTGGAGGCACCGGGGCGGCGACGATGGGCGAGTCTCTGGTAGTCGCAGGCAGTCTGATGTTCGACTTCAACTACGAGCTCATGTCGCGTGTGTTGCGTGTCCCTTCTGAGAAGTTCCGGGACAAGGTCTACTCGACGATGCGTGAGTACCTGACCACGATCAACCGGGAACTGGGCGACGATGCTCCGGAGAGATCGGAAGCGGAGCGGATCCTGGTCGAGTGCTTTGCCGAGACGCTCGAGGAGGAGATTGTCCGAGACGAGCCGCGTCAGAACGAGCTCGCTGCCATCGACGAGCAGCAAGAGCGGATTGCGTCCGAGGATTGGTTGCATCTCGAGGGTCTGCCCCCGTCAGGCGACTCGGTGAAGATCGCCGAGGGCGTCAATGTCGTGGAAGGCGTCCACAAGGCGCCGGGCGGTCTGGTGCGGGCGACTTCGGCCGTGAGGGATGGTGTGATCGAGGGAATAATGCTTTCCGGAGACTTCTTCTTCGAGCCGGCGGAGGCGCGGCAGGCCCTCCAGGACGCCCTGGTTGGGGTCGAACACGACGAGGACTCTGTGCTCCGGGTCGTCAAGCTGGAGATGTCCGAAGTCGACGCACCTGGGGTGGATCCCGCCGACGTCACCGCCGCGGTCATGGCGATTCCACAACTAGGCTGAGCCGGTAAGTAGAGACAATTGCTGTGCGGATGGTTCCCGACAGTGAGACATGGATCTATCGCATCATTCTCAGGCAGGACGCTCCAGCGAATCTCGCCATCTTCTCAACAGTGGTAGTGCGGGACTGAGTTCCGGGGCCAAAGCCCCGCAACGTTACGGAGGTTTTTCCGTCCGGTAGGTGTGGCCGAGGGGGCTGGTCCATTCGATCCGGGTGCGTGAGACTCTACGGGGTCGCCAGCCGCCACGGTGTTTGGCCATGTGGTGTCGTCGGCAGAGCGGCTGATGGTTACAGACGAGGGTCTTGCCGCCCTTGGCGTAGTCGATGATGTGGTCGAGGTCGGAGTCGTCGGCCGGCATGGAGCATCCGGTGAAGGTGCAGGTGGGATGGAGGGCCCGGATCATGCGTTGCTGTTTGGTGGTGGGTCGGCGTCGGATGGAGACCACGTCGAGGGGTTCGCCGGTTTCGGGGTCGGTGATGGTGGCGGTCCAACTGCCTTTGGTCTGAGCCTGCGCGACCTTGCGGGCCAGTTCGGCGTTGATGGGTCCGTATCCAGCCAGGTCGCCGGGATGGTCGTCGAGTCGGGCGAGGGTGGTGAGGTCGATGTTGATGTTCACCGATCCGGCTCGGGTCCCCCCGGCGGCGATGCTTCCGGTGAGGAGCCCGAGGGCGACGTCGGCTCGGAGCTGGTCGATGTTTCTGGCCTCGTCGGCGGTCTTCAAACGCCGGGCGAGAAGGTTGATGTGGTCTCTGGCGGCGTAGACCGAGTCGGGGGAGCACTGGGAGATGATCAGGGCGGCGGTGCCTTCCAGGTTGGGTTCGGCTACGACCTTGCGTTCCGACATTGAGAGTTCCATGAGATTCTGGGCGGCGTCGGGGTCGGCTTCGATGGCCAGTTTGCGGATCCGGGATGAGAGTTGGCCGGTGGTGAGGTCAGGAGCCTGCTC
>JAYEGJ010000086.1:0-3181 GCA_034658975.1 Actinomycetota bacterium | reverse complement strand
CAAGAGGGTTGTCACCCACGTCGAGACTCTCGTGTCAACCCCGGTGCGGCGTGCTTCAGTACTCTGAGGGCGATTCTGGCGCACGAGTAGGCTGATCTTCGGAGGCGCGCTTGATAGAACCCCGCTTCGTCGTCGCTAAGAACCCGGACCCGGACTCGTCCCTACCTTTCCTCGTCCGTCTGCCGATCGGGGAAGAGGGCCTGGTGCTGAAGACCAGGGAGCCCTGGCCACGGACGGCAAAGGTCTACTGCCATCGGGCCGCAGAGGACGAATGGCACAATGCCCTCGAGATTGTCGAGGACGTCGGAGTGCGTTCGTGTGTGCGCAGGGGCGTGGCCATCGATCTGGTTCTCGATCGGGGCAAGGAGCACCGCAGCCAGTTCGTTTTCACCCGTCTCAAGGGCGGGCGTGAGGGGATCTTCTGGCAGAGCGCCAAGACGACCAGGCAGGCACGGCCGTCGGTGCGGGTGCCGGGGAGGAGGGCTTCGTATCTCCCCGAGTTCAGGATCACCGTCGACACCAGGGAGCGTTACGCCTACAGGTTCGCCAAGCAACAGGCGGAGACGGTGCGGGCCAAGCTCCCGGTGGGCGACTACGGCGTCATCCACGACCACGAAGTGGTGGCGCTGGTCGAACGCAAGAGCATGGCCGACCTGACCAAGAGCCTGTCCGACGGCGGGCTGGCCTTTCAGCTAGCCGACCTCGCCACCCACCCGCATGCCGCCGTGGTCGTCGAGGAGCGGTACTCGCAGGTCTTCAAGAACGAGTACGTCGCCGGCGGGTGGCTGGCCGATCTCGTGGCCCAGCTTCAGGTGCGGTATCCGACCGTGCCGATCATGTTCTGCGAGACTCGACCCCTTGCGGAAGAGTGGACGTTCCGCTTCCTCGGAGCCGCCCTCGCCGGCTTCCTGGACACCGGGGACGATCCGACCGCCCCGAGAGAGTGGCGAGACTGAGGGGCAGTACCGGTCGGTGGGCGTTAAGAGACGTTCCAAAAAGGCCCTTTGTCTCTTGTCGTATGCCTCATGATCCGGTTCGATCGAATTGGACGACCCTCGGCAAGAGGAGGTCCGTTGTGGACCTGGTTACTGCTGGTTTGGTGGTTTGCGCTGCGGCGATTCTGCTTCTCATCGTCTCTGCGACCCGAAAATCTCACTGAATTCGAGTGCGTTGGAGAGTCTCGCATAACGAGGCCTATGCCTACCCGAAAAGGGATGAGGTTGCCCCGGTTTTCCGGACACCTACCTTGATGGCGATGTGCCCGGGATTGGAGTAGCCGCCGGCGACTCCTACCCGGCCGCCTCGATCCGCTCAGGCTGATGGGTCGGAGTCGGTTCTTTTCGGGTCGCCAGGTACGTCCACAGTCCACCGAGGAAGTCGACGGATGCGAACAGGACCAACTGCCAGGGACCAGCCGTGAAGGCCAGGACCACGAGGATCACCACGATGGCCCACCGCACCCAGATGCTCGCCTCGATCATGGGACCAAACTCACCCCGGACTGCTGTCCAGTAGTAGGGGCCGAGAGCGATCAGCAGCATTCCGACGATCCTGATCCAGACTTCGCTGGTCTCTTCGATCTGGAAGATGGAGAGGAGCGCATTGGGAAACAAGAGCAAGACAGCACCCAGAATCATGACGTAGCCGGTCCATGCGGCCAGAGACCGTGCACCAGGAGACATACACCTCACCTCCAGGAGACGCAGTACCAGACGAACATGCCCGCTCCCCAGCAGGTGACAAGGGCCAAAGGTCAGTTCTCAGACGTTGACCGCACAGACGCTCAGTGTCATGATGCGCGCTTGGCCAAACGCCCTGTTCCGGTGTCGCTCACCCCTAAGGCCTGAGGAGAACCTTTCCGGTCGTCTGGCGGTGTTCCAGCGCCCGATGAGCTTCGGCGGCCTCGGCCAACGCGAACTCGGCGCCGATCCGGACGTGGAGCTTCCCTTCGAGTATCCAAGAGAAGAGGTCATCTGTCCTCGACAGAAGCTCCTCACGCGTGGCGATATGGTTCCCGAGCGTCGGGCGGGTCAGGAACAGCGAGCCTTTCTGGGAGAGGACGAGCGGGGAGATCGGGGGTACGGGACCTGAGGCATTCCCGAAGGTCACCATCACTCCGCGGGGTCTCAGGAGATCGAGACCGTCATCGAACGTCGCCGCCCCGACACCGTCGTAAACGACGTCAATCGGCGTCGGCCCGTACTTGGCCTCGATGTCATCCTTGAAACTCGTCTCTGTGTAGATCACTACGTGGTCGGCTCCGGCCTGACGGCTCAGTTCCGCCTTGTCCGCAGTTCCGACCGTCGTGATGACCTCGGCGCCTCTCATCTTCGCGACCTGCGTGAGAAGCAGGCCAACCCCTCCCGCTCCGGCGTGGATCAGGCACCGGTCTCCTTCGGAAAGAGGGAACGTGTCGATTGCCAGGTAGTGGGCCGTAGCTCCCTGGAGAAACACGGCGGCCGCAATCGCCGGATCGACGCCCTCGGGAATGGGGACCGTAGATGCCGCGGGAAGCACGATCTGCTCTGCGTAGCTGCCCATGACCCAAGTCCAGGCCACCTGGTCTCCGACCGAAACCCCGTCCACTCCGGGCCCGACTTCGGTGACGGTCCCGGCGCCTTCGACTCCGGGTGTCATCGGGAGGTCGAGGGGATAGAGGCCGCCACGGTGGTAGGTGTCGATGTAATTGATCCCCGCGGCAATGACGTCGACCAGGATCTCGCCTTCACCCGGCGAAGGGTCGGGCACTTCCCCGAGAACGAGCTTCTCGGCTCCACCTGTTTCCGTGACAACTATCGCTTTCATGGCCTCTCCACCTTCCATCCTCTAGATCCCAGCTCATCGGCGAGCACATCGTCTGGCAGATACGACAAGTCGTAGGCCTTCCGTTCCATTCCGAGACATCGTTCGATTGGATCCCGGAGCGTCCGCGCCCAGGCCTTTCCTTTGGCCTCGGCCTCGAAGGAGAGAGTCGAGTCGGGGTTGACAGTGAAGACGCGGGCGGCGATCTGCGGGTTGGCCCGGGATCCCCGCTCCCCGTAGACGAGGAGAACCGAGCCTGCGGGAATGTCCTGGATCCCGCCCACGGCCACGAATTCGCCGTCGTATGCCCAGCCGGATGACTTGGTCGTATCCACCGATTCCACGACCTTTGCCCAGTTCTTGTGACGCTCGTCCCCGA
>JAYEGJ010000085.1:0-9680 GCA_034658975.1 Actinomycetota bacterium | reverse complement strand
CCCGGCATCGTCAATTCGGTGACGGGGGGCCTACTTGAAGCCGGGGCAAACATCGTCGAGAGCGCTCAATTCAGCGACATCGACACGGGCTTGTTTGCTATGCGGTCGGTGTTCGACACCGACTCCGGCTCCGCCGATCTCGATGTCTTGCTGGACCCGGTGCGGGAGAGGTTCTTCGCCGACATCAGCATCAACTCCGTTGACATTCACCCGCGGGCCCTGATCATGGTTTCGAGGTACGACCACTGCCTGCTGGATCTCCTCCACCGTCACCAAAACGGGGAACTTGCCATAGAGATTCCCCTCATTGTCTCCAATCATCCTGATTGTGCCGATCTGGCGGAACGCTACGGCATCCCTTATGAGATCATCCCGGTCGCTCCGGAGATGAGGGATGGCGCCGAGTTGAGACTCCTCGAACTGATCGACGAACTCGACATCGACTTCGTGGTGCTCGCCCGCTACATGCAGGTGCTCTCACAAGAAGTCTGCGATCGATTCCCCGGCCGGATCATCAACATCCACCACTCGTTTCTACCCAGCTTCAAAGGGCAGCGCCCCTATCACCAGGCACATCTACGAGGCGTGAAGCTGATCGGCGCGACCGCGCACTATGTCACCGCCGACCTCGATGAGGGTCCGATCATCGATCAGGACGTCGAGCACGTCACCCATGCTCACACAGTCGAGGACCTCATTCGCGTGGGACGTGACATCGAGAGGATCGTGTTGTCCCGAGCTGTGCGGTATCACGCGGAGAGCCGGGTGATCCTCCTTGGCTCGAAGACGGTGGTCTTCTCCTAGGAGTGCTGTGGTCAGCGGCCGGGTTCCGCATCAGGTCAGAGCATTTCCGGCTATCAGCCTTTGACCCGGTCTGATCTGGGGTCGTAGAGCGGAGTGATGGAAACAACGGCGGGGTACCGGATTCCGGCGATATCGACCTCCCAGCCCCCGGTGTCGAGGTGGTCACGCGTGATCGGCTCGTCGGCTTCGATCATCGCCAATCCGACTGCGCCGCCAAGGGTGAATCCGTAGGAAGCGCTGCGAATATGGCCGACCGGCACGCCGTTTCGATGCACCACTTCGGCGTGGAACATCAAAGGCTCCGGGTCCTTGACCAGGACTTGGACCATGCGTCTGCGGAGGGGCCGGGCGGCCTGCATCGTCACGACCGCTTCCCGGCCGATGAAACCTTCGGGCTTGTCGAGATCGACTGCGAAGCTCAATCCGGCCTCGACGACGCTGTCGGTGTTGTCGATGTCGTGGCCATAGTCGCGATAACCCTTCTCCATCCTGAGACTTCCCAACGCTCTCAGACCGGCGTGGACCAAACCCAGCGGCTGTCCGGCTTCGACCAGGCGGTCGTAGACGTTGACAGCCTCCTCGGCGGGGATGTAAAGCTCGAACCCGAGTTCTCCCACATAGGTGATCCTGACGCACAGGACTTCGACAGAACCGACGTCGATCCAGCGGGCCGTGCGGAACGGGAAGGCGTCGTTCGAAATGTCATGTGTCGTCACGCTCTGCATCAGGACACGTGAACGAGGGCCTTGGATGTTGATCTGGGCGTACTCGGATGACACGTCGGAGATCGAAATTCGCATGTCGGGCTGGGTGTGGCGTCGCATCCAGGTGTCCACGTGACGATGAGCGGTATCGGTGGCGACGACCCAGAACCGGCCCTCCTCGAGTTTGGTGACGGTGAGATCCGCCTCCACGGTGCCGGCTTCGTTCAGCCACTGGGTGTATGTGATCACCCCGTTCTCGCCATCGACGCGGTTGGCGGAGATCTGCTCCAGCAGAGTGCCGGCATCGGGACCCTCGACCAGGAACTTGGACATGAAGGACATGTCGATGAGCACCACACTGTCCCGAGCAGCTTCGTGCTCGGTCTGCCAGTAGGGGAACCAGTTCTGTCGGCCCCAAGACAGCCGGTCAACCTCTGGGTCGACTCCGGGCGGTGCGTACCAGTCCGGGCTTTCCCATCCGCTGACTTCCTTGAAGTAGGCACTGCGTGATTTCAGACGGTGGTGCAGCGGAGACAGCTTTACGTTGCGCGCGGTCTCCATCGAGCGCGTCGGGTAGTGGCATTGGTAGACCATTCCAAGCGACTCGACCGTTCGGGTGCGTCGATACTCGGGCTCGGCTTGATAAGGGTGGAGCCGATCGATGTTGAACCCGGTGACGTCCACGTCGGGACGGCCATTGACCACCCAGTGGGCCACGACGCGACCTATGCCTCCACCCGAGAGGATCCCGATCGAGTTCATTCCTGCGGCCACGAAGTAGTTCCTCAACTCCGGCGCCTCACCGACAACGGGCTGAAGGTCGGGCGTGAAGCTCTCGGGTCCGCAGAAGAACTTGCGGATTCCTGTTTCCGCCGAGATCGGAACCCGTCGCATCGCCGTTTCGAGATAGGGCGCCATTCGGTCCCAGTCAGGGGGAAGCTCCCCGAATGAGAAGTCTTCCGGCACGCCTTCGACCTTCCAGGGAGCCGCCACCGGCTCGAAGAGACCGATGAGCAAACCTCCGACCTCTTCCCGGTAGTAGGCGTGGGACGCCGGGTCCTCGATTATCGGCCACCTGTTGGAGACCCCTTCGACTTGTTCGGTGATGAGGTAGTAGTGCTCGGCGGCCTGCAACGGAATGGTCACGCCGGACTTCTCTCCGAACTGGCGAGCCCACATGCCTGCGCAATTGACCACGTACTCGGTGTCGATGACACCCAGCGATGTTTCGACCCCGGTCACGGCTCCCCGGTCCTCGACAATCCCGGTGGCGGCCACATTCTCGAGGATCGTCACCCCCTGCATGCGGGCTCCCGCAGCAAGCGACATGGTGAGGTCGACAGGGTTGGCCCGTCCGTCCTCCTTCACATAGAAGCCGGCCAGGATGTCATCGGTCCTGGCCATCGGGAACAACTCGGCGACTTCACCGGCCGAGATCTCCTCGACGTCAACCCCGCAGTAGCGATTGAAGGCGGCAACACGCCGGTACTCCTCGAGCCGATCGGGCTCCGTGGCGAGCTCGACGAAGCCGACGGGGTCGAAACCCGTGGCCACACCGGTTTCAGCCTCGAGTCTGGCGTAGAGATCTCGGGTGTACTGGCGCAGCTCGGTCGATGTCTCCGAGGTGGACCCGAAGGTGACCATGAGGCCCGCGGCGTGCCAGGTCGTACCCGAGGTGAGACGGTCCTTCTCGAGCAGCACCACATCCGTCCAGCCCATTTGCGCCAGGTGATAGGCCACGCTGGCTCCGATCACGCCGCCCCCGACGATGACTACCCGGGCTCTCTGCGGGAGGGCATTTGGAGTGGGGTCACGGTCGCGACGAGACGATGCATGGTGGCTCAAGTTGGGCGGAAAGGTACCTGTTTTGCCCCGGATCCCCAGTTGCCAGAGGGCAGCTACTCCGAATCCGGGGCGAATTCGTCGGCTTCGAGCCAGTTCACTCGGGCTTCGTTTGTGGCGGCGATCGCGACGAGCAGCGCTGCGAGGGGGTCGGCCCACCACCATCCGGCATAGGCGTTCAGACCAAGACCGACGAGTGTGGCCGTGGACAGCACTCCATCGAGGAAGGTCATCTGCGCTTCCGACTGCAACGGTGCCGATCCGAGCGATTTGGCTATGCCCCGTTTCTTGGAAGCCAGGCCGAACATCACGAGCGCTGTGATCGTCAGGTACGCGATTCCCCACGGTGATTCGCCGGCAACCCTCCCCGTGGCCAGGTCGCGGATGGCTAGCACTGCGAGCACGACCGCAAGGGCACCAAACGCTCCAGCGGTCAGACGCAGGGCGAGCCGCGTCCGACCCGAGATGTTTCCCTCGTGACCCGGCAGAAGGTGCCACACGACGACAGATGATGCGAACACTTCAATGACCGAAACCGTCCCGAACCCGATCAGCGCCAACGACCCGGCGACAGCACCGAGTGACACCGTCAACACCGCCTCACCGACATTCCACCCGATCGTGGCGTACTCGAGGGTTAGCGCCCTTCGATGCAGCTCGTCCCGATTCCGAGTTCGGCTCCCCATGCGGCAAAAAGCCTATCTCGACAACAGACGCTGGATGCCGAGGCGTCTTGCCTGTGTCAGGCCGATCCAGATCGCCGACTCCGATAGCCTCCGGATCGCTCAAGGCTCCGACGATCTGCGAGCCGCTCGAGGGTGGGTGGTTCAGTGGGCCGGACTGAGATGCGACCGGGCGCGAACAAATGCCCCGACTCCTAGAGCCCGCTGAATAATGCATGTCACCCATCTCGAACGACCAGCCATCACCACTCGCGGTGTCCTCGGCTTCACCATTCCGCACCAGGAGTGGCGAAACCTCGTCCTTGCGACTGGCGCGTCTGGCCGCCGATCTGAGCAACGGCATCAATCAGCAGACTCCTAGTCACAGCTGTTGCCACCTGCAAGGCGAACCGCAAGGCAGTCCGCACTGAACGAGGGTGTTCCCTGGTCGCTACCGAAGTTGGTTTTTCCCCAATCCGGGAACTGATCCCGGCCGGGCGGCGGCACCTGATCGCCTCACAGGCCCGCGCATACCCTCGGTCCGAGGATGTGGCGAACCACCGAGAACCGAATCACAGATCTCCTCGTACTCCTGTCGATGGTCAGCCTGAGTCCAGGTTGGCCCGTATACAGAGGAGTGAAGATCCGTGAGAAAACAACTAACGCTGCTGCTCGTCGGCGTCGCCCTGGTGGCTGCAGCCTGTGGCAGTGGCGCCTCAGAGGAAACGACGACAACGGTCGACGATGGCGGAGCTCCGGAGACTGGCAAGGTTTTACTCTTCATGCCCCTGGCCGAGGATGGCCAGGGGCACCGGCCGTTTGGTCCCGGCTCGCTACTTGGGGACTGGGAGCATCGTCAGAAGCACGATCGACGGCTCGAGCGCTCGCAAGGAATGCGCCAGGTGGGCATCCATGCGGAGCCAGTCGCCCGGGCCCATTTCGATCGTGTCGTCGCCAAGACCGACACTGAGCTTGCCCGTCAGGACCTGGATCAGCGCCGGCACGGCGGCGGTGTGCTCGGTGAGTTCCTGGCCTTCGTCGAAGGCGAACCCGACCACCCGGAGCCTTTCATCGCGATAGAGGATTCGGCTGAGGGTCCCATCGTCAGGAATCTCGAGCTGATCGGGGACTGCGGGAATGAAGGTGTAAGTCACAGAAACTCAGTTGGTATGGCTTGTTGGCTCTCGGATCTCACGATACCCATCGGGTGTTGCCCCCTATTCGAGAAGGCTTCGGAGCATCCAGGAGGTCTTCTCGTGAACGTCGATACGGCGTGTGGCGAGGTCGGCCGTGGCGGCGTCGTTTGCCTCCTCAGCCACCGTGAGGGTGGCCCTTGCCTTTGTGATGACCGCGCCGTGTGCGTCGACCAGGTTCTCCACCATTGCCGTGGCCTCGGGCGGCGAGGCCTCCTCTGGAATGGATGACAGACGGGCGAATTCCCCGTAGGTGGCAGGCGCCGTATGACCCAGTGCACGGATCCGTTCGGCAATCTCGTCTACTGCCAGCGCCAACTCCAAGTAGTGCTGCTCGAACATCAGGTGGAGGGTTTGAAACATGGGGCCTGTCACGTTCCAGTGGTAGTTGTGGCTCTTCAGGTAGAGCGTGTAGCTGTCGGCGAGTAGCTGGGAGAGCTCTGTCGCGACGTTCTTGCGGTCTGCCTCGTTGAGGCCGGTTCCGATGTTCATTGGGTTCATTCTCCTTGTGCCGTCTTCGGGCGGTAGTGGTTGCGAGTTTTCGCTCCAGGTGCCAGTGAGTTCACGATGTCGCTCCGACAATCACCAGATCCTGAGACATATTCAAATCAGTGTGCTGGTTCGAGCATCTCTGGTTCCAGAGAGTCCTCTGCCGAACGGTTTGGCTCGACCACCAGGTTGGGGAGTATTCGGTCGAGCCAGCGCGGAATCCACCAGTTCTTGTCACCCAGGAGCTCCATCGTCGCCGGCACGAGCAGCATCCGAATCACCGTTGCGTCGATGGCGACGGCGGCAGCGAGACCCAGCCCGAGGATCTTGACAGTCCTCATGTCCTCGAGCATGAAGCTGCCGAACACGAACACCATGATCAGGGCGGCGGCAGTGATGACGCGTGCCGTGGCTGTCAATCCGTCGGCGACCGCCTGGCTGTTGTCCCCGGTGTGGTCGTACTCCTCACGGATCCGTGTCAGCAGGAACACCTCGTAGTCCATCGACAGTCCGAAGACGATCGCGAACAGCATCATGGGGATGAATGGTTCGATGGGCCCGGGTTCGATGCCGAGGATGAATCCGCCCCATCCCCACTGGAACACCGCGACGACGATTCCGTACGCCGCACCGATGGCGAGCAGATTCATCGCAACCGCCTTGAGTGGCACCAGCACCGACCGGAATACTGCCATCAGGAACAGGAACGAGATCAGCAGGACTGCGCCGTAGAAGTACCAGATCCGCTGGGATAGGTAGTCGGAGAAGTCGAGATTCGCGGCCACAGGTCCGGTGACCAGTATGTCTGTTCCCAGCGTTTCGTCGATCTGTGGAACGACATCGTCACGCAACGTATAGACGAGGTCCGCAGTGGCCTGATCCTGGGGGGACGTCGCCGGGATCACCTGCCACAGAACAGCCGAAGGTTGCTGCGGATCGTTTGGGATGCCCGGTGATACTTGGGTGACGCCTTCCACCTGTTGAAGGGTTTGAGTTACCGCCTGTATCTCCATGAGGTTGGCGTTCGGAGGGAGCTCGGTGACGAGAATCAGCGGCCCGTTGGCCCCGGGACCGAAGCCTTCTTCGAGCAGGTCGTATGCCGTTCGGGTCGTGGTTCCTTCAGGATCATTCCCGGCGTCGGCGAACCCGAGTTGTATGGAGAAGACGGGGATGGTGATGATCGCGAGGAGCAAAGTCGCCGAGATCGTGATGATGACGGCCCGCCGCTGGACGAGCCGGCTCCAGCGGTAGGAGGCTGTCTCCTCCATGGGCTTGTCAGACGTCAGGTTGATGGTCTTGTTGAGCGGGCCCTTGAAGCGGCCGGCGATGACAACGATCACCGCAAGCACCGCAGCGAAGCGCAGGACTGTGATGTCGAGGGCGACGCCTGCAAGAGCGATCGCAACGAGGAGTGATCCGATGAGGCCACTCCAATGGGTGATCTGGATCCGTTCGCCGGCAAGCCCGATCAGGGCAGGAAGGAGAGTGATTGACGCGACCATGGTGAGAAGCACGGTCGTGGCGGCCGCGAATGCCAGCCCTGTGACGAACGTGACGCCCATGAGCAGCATGCCGAGAAGTGACACGACGACAGTGACGCCGGCGAAGAGAACCGCTCGGCCTGCCGTGTCGAGGGATGTGGCCACCGACTTGGGAACCGACTCCCCGGCGTTGAGGTGCTCCTGGTATCTGGTCACGATGAACAGGGCGTAGTCAATGCCAACACCGAGGCCGATCATGATCCCAATGGTGGCTGCGAAGTCAGGCATCTCGATGAGGTTGCTCAGCAGTGCCGTCGCCAGTACTCCGGTACCGACACCGGCAAGAGCTGTCGCGATCGGGAGACCCATGGCGAGCACGGAGCCGAACGACAGGATCAATATGAAGGTTGCGAATGCGAGCCCAAGCATCTCCGAACTCGGCGGTTCGCGAAGGCGGAACATGTCTCCGCCCAGAGCGATCTCGAGTCCGTCGATGTCGGGGGAGAGGGCAGCGATCTCATCTCCGATCCTTGCGCCGTCATCCGTGGTGGTGTCCGCATCGAGCACGAGCTGGGCAAAGGCCACATTTCCGGCGCTGTCTCCGGTAGTGGAGATCTGGGTTGCACCGATGGGGGAGTAGGGACTGATGACGTTGACGACGCCCTCGATCTCCTTGGTGGCATCAAAGAGTTCGGTCATTGACGACTGCACCTCGGGGTCGGTGACGCCCTGGTCTGCCTTGAACACGATCGTTCCTGAGTCCCCTCCGGAACTGGGGAACTCGGCCATGAGGATCTCGAGACCGGCACTGCTCTCGGAAGCTGGTGCTGTGATGCTGGAGGTGAAGGCGGGCCCGATGGAGATAACAGCGCCGACGAGTATGGCCGCGGTCATCAGCCAGGCAGCGACGTAGCGCCACGGGTGAGTCGAAGCGAAATGGCCGATCCGAGCAAGCATTAATTCTTCCAATCTCTCTCTCTGAGGTTGCTGCACTATACGCATGATTGCAGACAATGCAAAATTGCGTCAGCCGCACAATCATGTCATAGTGGGCTTCCATGTCTGAGACACCCGGCCTGCGAGACCGCAAGAAGCAACGCACTCGACGCGAAATCGAGGAGGCGGCACTCGACCTTTTCGATGAGCGCGGTTTTGAGGGAACGACGATCGACGACGTTGCTGCCGCAGCCGATATTGCCCCCAGGACGTTCTTCCACTATTTCCCGTCGAAAGAGGATGTGGTTCTGGCCGACTACACGATCCGACTGGACCAGATCGTCGCCGCCCTGAAGGCGAGCCCGGCTGATCAGGCACCCTGGCCCGCCCTGCGAGACGCCTTCCTGACCGTCGGAGCCGACTACGAAGTTGAGCGAGAAGAATTATTGCGGCGCTTCCGCATCATCCAGACGACGCCGTCGGTAGCGGCTCGAAACCTTCTGGTTCAAGCAAGTTGGGAAGAAGCAGTGGCCGATGCTGTCTCCGACTGGCTCGGGCTCGATGACATGGAAGACATCCGACCTTGGCTCATCGCCGGTGCGGCCCTGGCAGCAATGCGGACCTCGCTTCGCCGCTGGCTCACCGACGACGGACACTCTCGTCTCCCCGACCACATCACCTACTGCTTCGACGTGCTGGAAGGTGGGCTTGGCGACGTCAGCCGCCCGACATGAAGAGGTGGATCTGGCTTCCATTCGCAATCGCGGTCGGGGCGTATTACACGGCACCCAGAGTCTTGAAGCGCGCTTTCGCTCCTCCCCAACGAGATAGCAGACAGACTCCGGCCGATCTCGGATTGCCCGAGGAGGATGTGTGGCTCGCCGGCGGCAACCGAACCCGGCTGCACGGTTGGTTCATCCCGGTCGACCAGAAGGCACCGGCGGTGATCGTCCTCCACGGTTGGGGTGGCAATGCTTCTCTCATGCTCCCACTCGCTCCCCACCTTCACCGGGCCGGGTTTCACACCCTGTTCCTCGATGCTCGCAACCATGGGCTCTCGGAGCACGACGGCTTCACGTCGATGCCACGCTTCGCCGAGGACCTCGAAGTCGCCGCAGACTGGACGAGGGCGCATCCGGCAGTGACCTCGGCCGGTGTCATCGGTCATTCCGTTGGAGCTGGGGCCGCCATTCTCAGCGCTTCCCGAGGCGACCGCCTCGATGCAGTCGTTTCGGTCTCTGCTCCGGCCCACCCCGGGGACATGATGCGTGAGCAGATGGCGAGCATCCCCAGGCCTCTTCTCACCCTCATCCTCGGAGCGGTCCAGCGCATCATCGGCCACCGATTCGATGCATTCGCTCGCTCAGGCTCCGAGTCGGCGATGGAGGTCGATTGACATCCACGCTGAGGGAGCGAGAAGAGAGGCGAGTTGAGCGGGCTCGAGGCCATCGACCCGATCAAGCGTCTCCTCGGGACTGATATGGGCACAATCACCCGCTAGCGACGTCAGTTGACAAAGGCTGACGTGGCTGTGTGCCATCTGATAGGCCATCTCCTGCAACGTCTCGG
>JAYEGJ010000084.1:0-9846 GCA_034658975.1 Actinomycetota bacterium | reverse complement strand
TGACGCTTCGATCAGTCGCATCGTGTGGAACCCCGCATCGGAGATCATCGACATCGGCCGCAAAACCAGGGTCATCCCCGCAGCCACCCGAAGAGCAGTCATCGCCAGAGACCGCCACTGCGTGGTCACCGGATGCGGGAGAAGCCCAAGATGGTGCGACGTCCACCACATCATCCACTGGGCCGACGGAGGCGAAACCATCCTCACCAACCTATGCCTCCTCTGCCGCTACCACCACACCCTCATCCACGACAACGAAGAAGCCGAAGAACTCCTCATCACCCAACTCGAACTCGTCGGAACACGACGAAAACCCTAGGGGTGGGTGCGGGCCCTCCACCCCAGAACCCGACCATCGTTTCTGAAGAGACCTACGACCTTGACACGACCGTAGCCGGTGAGAGGGTCGGTCATGAGACGACAAAGGCTAACGTCCGAATGCAGGGCCGATGAGGCCGGAAGCGATCGAGGAGTCTTAGGAGTCATGGCACAGCCACCCCAGCTGACGGACGAGCAACGCAAGAAGGCCCTTGAAAAGGCTGCCAAGGCACGCCGGGTGAGGGCCGAAAAGAAGGAGCGCCTCAAGACCGGGGCGATGACCCTTGCCGAGCTGCTCGCAGAAGCGGACGAGGACGAGCTGATTGCCGGCCTCAAGGTCGAATCGCTGATTGCGGCGATGCCCGGAACGGGCAAGATCAAGGCCAAGCGTCTGATGGAGTCCATCGGCATCTCCGAGAACCGGCGTATCCGGGGCCTCGGTGACAAGCAGAGAGAGGCTTTGCTAGCTGAGTTCTCCTGACGCGAAGGGCCGGCTGGTGGTCATCTCGGGCCCGTCAGGCTCCGGGAAGACCACAATCATTCACCGAATTCTCCACGGTCACGATATCGACTTCTCGGTGTCCGCCACCACCCGTCTTGCCCGGCCCGACGAGACCCACGGAGTCGACTACTGGTTCTTGACCGTCGAGGAGTTTCTATCGCTCCGCGATGCCGGCGAACTGCTTGAGTGGGCCGAGTACAACGGTCGTTTCTACGGGACGCCCACCCGCCCGATCGAAGAGGCCATCGAAGCGGGCAGGGACATCCTCCTCGACATCGAGCTCGTGGGGGCTCGTCAGGTGAGGGAACAGCGACCGGAGGCACTGATGATCTTCATCGCCGCACCGTCGCTGGCCGACCTGGAGGCACGTTTACGCGGCCGCGGTGACACCTCCGAGGAGGACATTCGGGGGCGTCTCGCCATCGCCGCCGGCCAGATTGTCGAGGCCAAGGAATTGTTCGATCATGTAGTGATCAACCGTGATCTCGATGAGGCCACCGAAGAGGTCGCGAATCTGATTATTGGCTCGCGCTGAGGTAGCATCTCGTGTTCACCCCTTAAGGACCACATGAAAATCGAAGACGTCATTGACCAAATCGGCAACCGGTTCGCCACAGTTGTCGTTTCGGCACGCAGGGCCCGCCAGATCAACAGCTACTTTCATCAGCTAGGTGTTGGATACGGCGAGTTCGTGCCGCCTCAGGTTCAAACTCTCTCCCGCAAGCCGCTCACCATTGCCATGGAAGAGATCGCCGAGGGCAAGGTCGCAGTCGAGACCGTCGAGGAATAAATGCTCGACGGCCGGCGGGTTCTACTCGCCGTCACCGGGGGTGTAGCCGCCTACAAGTCGGCCATACTTGCCCGAAGATTGATCGAGGCCGGCGCAGAAGTGAAGGTCATCCTCTCCGAGTCGGCATCGAAGTTCGTCGGCGCTCAGACCTTCGCCGCAATCACAGGCGCTCAGCCGGTGACTTCCCTTTTCTCCCAGGAGTCAGTCTCTCCGCACACAGAGCTCGCCCGCTGGTGCGATCTGGTCGTGGTAGCGCCGGCCACGGCGTCGACCATCGGCAAGATCGCCAACGGCATCTCCTCCGGCCTCGTGCCGGCCACGCTGCTCGCCACGAAAGCCACCGTTCTTCTGGCTCCCGCCATGCACACGGAGATGTGGGAGCACCCCGCGACCCAGCGGAACATCAGAGTCCTTCTCGATGACGGCTATCAAATGGTGGGACCAGAGACAGGTGATCTCGCCGGAGGCGACGTGGGAATTGGGCGAATGACCGAGCCGGAGGAGATCGTCGCCGCTATTGAAACCCAGCTTCTACCTTCCGCGGACGCCCCGAAGATCCTGATCACCGCAGGCGGTACCCGCGAACCGATCGACCCGGTTCGCTATATCGGCAACCGGTCGTCCGGAAAGATGGGCCATGCCATTGCCAATGAGGCCTCCCGTCGCGGGATGAAGGTCACCCTCGTCACCACCTCGGAGCTTCCGGTGAACAGGAGTGTCGAAGTGGTGCGAGTCGCTACGGCGCAGGAGATGGCCGACGCGGTCGCAGCGAGGGAAATGGATATCGCGGTGATGGCGGCCGCCGTGGCGGACTTCAGGCCATCGACATCTCACGCAGAGAAGCTCTCGAGAGCAGAGGGAATGGAATCCATAGCCCTCGAAGCGACGCCAGACATCCTTGCCGGCGTCGTGGCGCGAGACCGCCGTCCCTTCGTCGTCGGCTTTGCCGCCGAGACCGGGGGAGTGGACCGCGCCATCGAGAAGACCCGCCAGAAGCAAGTCGACCTGCTCGTCTACAACAACGTGACCGAGCCCGGCTCGGGATTCGGAACCGACACCAATCGCGTGGTGTTGATCGATTCCGACGGAACCACCGACCCATGGGACCAGATGCCGAAGTCAGAGGTGGCTGAGAGGCTCCTCGATCAGATAGTGGCCGCCCTGGCCGCTCAGGATTAACCTCCCGCTTCAGTGAGATCGTTCTACTTCACATCCGAATCGGTGACCGAGGGGCACCCCGACAAGGTGGCAGACGCAATCTCCGACGCGGTCCTCGACGCGGCGCTCACCATCAACCCGTGGGCAAGAGTTGCCTGCGAGACCTTTGTCACGACGAATTTGGCTGTGGTCGGCGGTGAGAGCTCCGAGGCTGAATTGCTCGACATCGAGTCGATCACCAGGGACACCATTCGTGACATCGGCTACAACGGGTTCGATCCCGGTTTTTCGGCTGATGATCTCGAAGTACAACGTCGGATCCATGGCCAGAGCGCCGACATTGCCGCCGGTGTCGATCGAGACATGGGCGCCGGCGACCAGGGCCTGATGTTCGGATTCGCGGTGAACGAGACCGATACCCTCATGCCACTTCCCATCCAAACCGCGCACCGAATAGCCCAGCGCCTCGCCGAGGTTCGCAAGAGCGGCGAATTGGGTTATCTCCGGCCTGACGGCAAGACCCAGGTGATGGTTCGCTACGAGGGGCAACGCCCTGTTGCAGTGGAGAAGGTCCTCATCTCGACCCATCACGCCGAGAACGTGGAATTCGGGGAGATGAGGGCAGAAGTGCTGGAGAAGGTCGTCAACGAGGTGATCCCTGCCGAGTTGGCCGCGCCAAGTCTCGAGTTCATTTTCAACCCGAGCGGTCGTTTCGTGATCGGAGGCCCGGTCGCAGACACCGGCCTCACCGGCAGGAAGATCATCGTCGACACTTACGGCGGCTACGCACGCCACGGAGGGGGCGCCTTCTCGGGTAAGGACGCCACCAAGGTGGATCGCTCAGCGGCGTATGCCGCACGGTGGGCGGCGAAGAATCTGGTATCGGCCGGCACGGCCGACCGCCTCGAGATCCAGCTTTCGTATGCCATCGGGCACCCTGAGCCATTCTCCGTCCACGTCGAGACGTTCGGAACCGAGCACATAGACCCCGAAAAGATCGAGAGCATCGTTACCGAAGTATTCGACTTCCGGCCGGCTTCGATCATCAACACACTGGACCTGACCTCTCCCATTTTCAGCCCGACGGCGGCCTACGGCCATTTCGGACGGCCCGAATTTACGTGGGAGCGACTTGATCGAGTCGACGACATTCGGACGGCGGCCGGCCTCTGACCGTTCCGGCTGCCCGTGTAGTCCCCAATGTTCCAACCTTCCCCGTCGACGGCGGTTTCTGGTATTCCGTCCCTGATCGGCTGGCCGATCTTCTGGAGATCGGATCCATTGTGCGAGTGCCTTTGGGGGGCAGGCGTGTGCGGGGGTGGGTAGTCGAGCTCGGTGTCGGTGACCCTGACGCTCTCAAGGAGATCTCCGGGGTGTCCGGATCGCAGCCGGTCTTCGATGGCCCCTTGTTCGAGAGCCTTCGCTGGGCCGCATCTCACTACGTCGCCCCAGTGTCGGTTCTGCTTGCCAAGGCGACGCCGCCGAATCTGCCGAAGAGCACTCCGCAATCCGATCTGTCATCACGTTCTTCGGACGAAGGCCAGTCGCTTCCTGTCGGCCGCCGGGCCCATCCTTTGCGGGCGGTGGCTCTTGACGTTGCTGCGGGCAGAAAGCGCCCGACCCAGGCCATGTTGGGTAGATGGCAATCATTGGAATGGCTGCCGGCGCTGTCACCTCTCTTCCACGCCGGAAGGAGTGCTCTCGTTATCGCCGGGTCTGCAGCCGAAGTGGTCTCCATTGGCAGCCAAGCCCGTGAAGGTCTCAGTGTCCCGGTCATCGAAGTAGCCGGGGGGGTCGACGCCGAACTCACTCGCGCTTGGGAGAGGGCACAGGCACCCGGAACCCTGATTGTTGGAACGCCGCGCACGGCGACGTGGTCGATTGCGTCGTTGGGCCTGGTCGTGGTCCTTGAAGAAGGACGCCGTTCAATGAAGGACCGGCAGACTCCGACGCTCCACGTGCGCGAAGTCATCCGGCGCCGATCACTCCTTGAAGGGTTCACTACGGTGTTCTTCGGGCCCACGCCGAGCGTCGAGATTCTCGCCACGGGCGCCGAAACGACGATGGTTGCCAATCGAGCATGGCCGTTGGTCGAGATCGTCGATCGCTCACTCGAGCCCCCCGGCTCGGGTTTGCTCGCGCCGGCGGTGAGCGCGGCCCTGAAAGCGATCACCGACTCCGGCCAGCGGTCTTTCCTGCACACCACTCATCGGATGGTGGATGAAGTCATCAAGGAAGCGAATGCCCGATTAGGTGCCCCTTCCGCCGGGGTGGCGGGGAGCGGTCGACCGATCACCGTCGGAACGGAAAGAGACATCGCCGGCCTGCAACCCGTGTCGCTTGTGGTGGCGGCCAATCCCGATGGAATGATGCTGGGACGGGGCTATCGCACCAGCGAAGAGACGTTACGCGTGCTCGCCCGCGTTGCCAACGCTTTAAAGGCGGGGAGCGGGCATCGAATGATGGTGCAAACAATGGATGTGAATTCTGATCTGGCGGAGGCTCTCAGAAAGGGGGATCCCTTGCCCTATCTGGAGCGAGTTCTGGTGGAACGGAGTCGGGGAGGCCTCCCGCCGAGCACTGAAATGGTCGCTGTCGAGATCCGGGGCGAGATCCCCGAAGGGGTTGCAGGCCAATTGAGCTCCATCGAGGGTGCCATTGTCGTCGGGCCCGTTGAAGTGGAGTCCGGTAGGAGATGGTTGCTTCAGGGGGATCTGGCCCCGGCGAGAAGAACCCTCAGGAAGATGGCGACCGCCTGGCGCGGCGCCGGGGCAACCCTGAGAATCGACGTGGATCCGATTGATCTATGAGCGCTACGCTCCCGGACTCCCCAACTGATAACGCGCATGGCTCTATATCCAATCAGAACGTTTGGCGACCCCGTCCTTCGCCTCGAGACCAACCCGGTCGAAGAGATCGACGACACGGTCCGTAACCTCGTCAATGACATGATCGAAACCATGTACGACGCTCCTGGTGTCGGTCTCGCGGCCAACCAGATAGGAATCCCCAGACGAATCGCCGTTTTCGACGCCCAGGACGAGTTGGGCCCCAGGGTGATGATCAACCCGCAGATCGTCGACCGAAGTGGCGAGTTCGAGTACGAGGAGGGTTGCCTTTCGGTTCCCGGGCACTACTGGAACATCATTCGATCGGGGTTTGCGAGGGTGGTCGCCTTGGATCTCGACGGGAACGAGGTCGAGTATGCGGGTGACGGTCTGTTGGGACGGATCCTCCAGCATGAGGTCGATCACCTCGATGGGCTAATACTCATTGACCGTCTTCCGAAGCGGGAGAGGAAGCGTGCGCTGAAGGAGATCAGGGAAGAGACGCTCGAGGGGCCATGACGAGGATTGTCTTTCTGGGGACCCCGTCGGCCGCCGTCCCGACCCTCGTGGAACTTGCCAAATCGCACGACGTCGGGTTGGTGATCACCCAACCGGACAGGCCGAGAGGGCGCAGCGGAAGAGCGATGCCTCCGCCGGTCAAGGAGGCAGCACTCGATCTGGGCGTTCAGGTGACCCAGCCGGAAACCCGACAGGAGCTCGACGCCGCCATCCGGGATGCGGCGCCATTCGACGTGGGGGTCGTCGTGGCATACGGGCGAATCTTGACGGGCGAGATGCTGGCCGTCCCCACACTGGGTTTCGTCAACGTTCACTTCTCTTTGCTTCCACGGTGGCGTGGGGCCGCGCCCGTCGAGCGTGCATTGATGGCAGGAGACTCGATGACGGGCGTGACGATCATCACCATCGACGAAGGGCTCGACACCGGTCCCGTCCTGACCGCACAGGGCGTGGATATCGACAAGACGATCACCGGGGGCCAACTCACAGATGTGCTCGCCAATGTCGGCGCCCGTCTTCTCGGAACCGTCCTCCCCGCCTATGTAGATGGCTCCTTGATGCCGGAAAGTCAGGTCGAAGAGGGTTCGACGTATGCCACGAAGCTGTCGGCATCGGATCGTCGCATCCTGCTGGAGGAATCGAGGGAGACGACTGTCAATCGGGTGCGGGCCCTCAATCCATCCCCGGGGGCGACCCTTGTCATCGACGATGAAGTGTTCAAGATCCTGTCGGTGGAGGCATCGACTTTGGAACCGGAGCCAGGCACGTGGGTGATCGATCGGGGAGTGCCCGTTGTGGGTTGCTCCGACGGTGGGCTGGTTCTCGTCGAACTCCAGCCGCCGGGGAAGACGCCACGGGCCGGCGTCGATTGGGCTCGCGGATCGAGAAGGACATCGGGAGCGGTGTCTTGAGCGGTATCAGCTGCACACAACCGCCACCTACGGCTCGTACACTCTGGGCCTCGTGAGCATCAAGATCGCACCGTCATTGCTGGCCGCCGACTTCGCAAAGCTGGGCTCCGAGATTGCAGCGATCGAAGCGCACATCGATTGGCTCCACCTCGACATCATGGACGGGCACTTCGTTCCGAATATCTCCTTCGGAATACCCGTCATCCGCTCCATCCGCTCGGTTACCGATCTCTACTTCGACTGCCACATCATGACCACCAACCCCGGTGCCTACCTGGAAGAGATCTCCGCAGCCGGCGGGAATCTGGTGACCGTGCACATCGAGGCCGTTCCCAACCCGACATCGACCATGGAAGCCGCACGCTCGTACGGTCTGGACGTTGGGCTGGTGATCAACCCGGCGACGCCATTCGAGGCAGTTTCGCCATATGTCGAACTTTGTGATGTAGTTGTGGTCATGTCCGTCGAACCGGGGTTCGGGGGGCAGTCATTCATTCCCGAGGTCCTCCCCAAGGTCCGGGCGGCAAGAGAATGGGTTGAGAACCGGGGTTTGTCGGCCGATATTCAGGTCGACGGAGGAGTTACTCCAGCAAACGCACAACAAGTTGCAGAAGCGGGGGCTTCCGTGCTCGTTGCTGGTTCGGCCGTTTTCAAGGCGACCGACCCCGTTGCGGCAATTGAAGAAATCAGAAGGGCAGTAGGGACAACATGAGTGAGCGTGTCCTCGTAGCGGACGACGATCCAGACATCCTGACGGTGGTGAAGATCAATCTCGAGCTGGACGGCTTTGAGGTCGACACCGCCGTGGACGGCGAAGACGCCCTTCAGAAAGCGACTTCCAATCCGCCGAACGTCATCGTCCTGGACATCATGATGCCGCGAATGGACGGGTTGACCGCACTGCACAGGCTTCGCAGCCAGGCCTCCACGGCGAACATTCCAATAATCCTTCTGACCGCCCGCGGCCTTCCGGAGGACCGTGTGCGCGGATTGGAGCTCGGTGCCGATGACTACATCACAAAGCCCTTCGACATCACCGAGTTGGCTGCCCGCGTCAGAGCAGTCCTGCGACGAACCCAGGCAGCGCGCGATCTCTCTCCGCTGACAGGTCTACCCGGCAACTTCAGGATCACCGCCGAGATCGAGAAATGCGTTCGCGAGGATCTCGAATTCGCCCTGGTTCACGGGGATCTGGATAACTTCAAGGCCTTCAACGATCACTACGGGTTCATGCGCGGCGACGAAGTGATCCGTTTCTGTGCCCGCAGCCTGGCCGAGGCGGCCGAATCCCTTGGCATCAAGGACGCCTTTCTCGGGCACATCGGCGGCGACGATTTCGTGATGATTATTCCGCCAGGGATGTCCGAAGCCTTCTGCAAGGAGGTCATCGAGCGCTTCGATGACGGGATCCTCGATCTCTACGACACCCAGGATGCCCTGCGTGGCTACATCGAGGTCATCGATAGGCGTGGCGAGCGTTACGCCTTCCCCGTGGTTTCCCTGTCGCTCGGTGTAGCGTCCACCGACGTGCGAGATATCGGCACCCAGTGGGAGGCGTCGGCGATTGCGGTGGAGATGAAAGAGTTCGCGAAGAAGCAGCCCGGATCCACATACCGCATCGACCGCCGCACGGCGTAGCGGGCTCCTCAGTGGCGGGTAGAGGTTTCATGCAGCGCGCCCTGGCGCTGGCAGGGGGGCATCACCCACACCCAAACCCCCGTGTAGGAGCGGTCGTCGTGCGGGACGGTGTGATCGTTGGTGAGGGATCTCATGTTGGACCGGGCCACGACCATGCCGAGGTCGTTGCCCTGCATCAAGCCGGGGAATCGGCCGTTGGCTCCACCGTCTATGTGTCTCTTGAGCCCTGTTCACACACAGGACTGACTCCGCCGTGTAGTGACGCCCTGATCGCTGCCAGTGTGGCGTCGGTCGTGGTTGCCGCCATCGACCCCGATCCGCGTGTTGCAGGAGGGGGCGTAGAAGCGTTACGCGGCGCCGGAATCGAGGTGACCGTTGCGAGCGACCAAACGGCGGGCAAGGCCGTCGACCGGGCCTACTTCCATCACCGCGAGACGGGGTTGCCCTTGGTCACCCTCAAGTACGCCATGACGCTTGACGGAGCCGTAGCGGCGCTGGATGGCACTTCGAAGTGGATCACCAACACCGCAGCTCGAGAGGATGTGCATGCATTGCGTGCCGCCGCCGATGCCGTCGTGGTGGGTTCGGGGACCCTGCGTGTGGACGACCCACGGCTCGACGTGCGGCTGCCGACCTACCGGGGTGCCCAGCCAAGAGCCGTCATAGTCGCCGGCGCTGGTGACCTTCCGACGACGTCGGCCATCTGGGATCGGGAGCCGATCGTGATTTCTGCATTCGAGCGCTCGTTGCCATCGGGCGAGTTGATCGAGGTCGCGGGGGCGACGGGTCGCCCCGACCCGAGGGCAGCTTGCGAAGCGCTGGCCGACGCCGGGTTACTCGACCTCCTCGTCGAGGGAGGCCCAGCCCTGGCCCGGTCCTGGCTGGATTCGGGGGTGGTCTCGAGGGGCGTCGTATACATCGGAAGCCAAATCGCCGGCGGGGGAGGAATGTCGCCTATCGCAGGCGCGTTTGCCACTTTTGATGATTCGATTCAGGTATCCATCTCAGAGGTGCATACGCTCGAGGGAGATGTCAGAGTGGATTTCGAGGTTCAGTAGTTGTTCACAGGAATCGTTGAGCTGGTAGGGACGGTCTCCGAGACCCTCCCAACGCCCACCGGGCGACGCCTGGTCCTTCGCGCCCCTGGCCTGGGAAGTCTTCGGATCGGAGCCTCGATTGCAG
>JAYEGJ010000083.1:0-9853 GCA_034658975.1 Actinomycetota bacterium | reverse complement strand
TGATATCCGGCTCCGCCAACCGGGTACCCTCCCGGGGCCGCAACACGTAGGAGCAGGTAATGCCAGGTACGATCGAACGTCCGACTTCGGTGTAGCAGTGATGGACAACCCACCGCTGAAGACTCGCCTCCTGGCCGAGTTCATCGGAACCGCCATGCTCCTCATCGCTGTGGTGGGCTCGGGCATCATGGCCGAGAGCCTCAGCCCAGACGACACCGGGCTCCAGTTGCTGGAAGCAGCCTTCGCAGCCGGGTTTGCGCTGATAGCCATAATCCTGACGCTGCAACCCATCAGTGGGGCGCACATCAACCCGGCCGTGACACTGGCCGAGCGAATCATGGGTGGGATGTCGACCCGTGAAGCGTCGGGCTATGTATCCGTCCAGGTGTCCGGCGCCGTGGTCGGCACAATCATCGCCAACCTCATGTTCGAGCTTCCCGCCATCGAGATCTCGACGACGGCTCGGGCGGGGGGCGGCACGTTTCTCGGTGAGGTGGTCGCCACATTCGGACTGCTGTTGCTCGTCTTTGCAATGGTTAAGTCGGGCCGGGGGATGCTGGTTGCTTTCGGGGTGGGCGTGTACATCGGTGGCGCTTACTTCTTCACGTCCTCGACGTCCTTCGCCAACCCTGCAGTGACCGCCGCTAGAACACTCACCGACACATTCACCGGCATCACGCCACCTTCGGCGCTGCTGTTTGTTGCGGCGCAATTGGTAGGGGTAGGACTGGCAATCGGAGCGATCTACGGGCTGTTCCCGAAAGGATCGCCGGAGGGCGAAGCCCAGCCGGGCTCCTAGGACCCCGGACTGTTCTTGAGGAACTCCTCGTTGGTGATCTCCGGGAAGTATGAATCGTCAAGGTACTTGAAGTACTCGTCGAAGTACGGCATCGGCGTGTCGGGACAGATGAACACACTCACGACTTCGCCGTCGGCGTTTCTCAGCTCATCGAGCGTGTCGCTTTCCTTCCGCTCCTCGAGGTACCTGATCAGACCGACCAGGGAGAGTCCCGAACTGGGGCCCACGTAGAGCCCGCTTCGACTCAGCTCCATGCTCATGCCATAGGACTCCGGGGTGGTCGCCTGCGTAACGCTGTCGACATGGGGCTTCCAGTCGAACCCGATCAGCCTCAACAGGAGTTTGGTCCGGGGACCGGGCACGTAGCTGTCGGGTGCCCTCATCACACCAACCACCTGAACGCCCGGGTTCTCGTCCTTCAGATACTCAGACGTACCAATGATGGTCCCGGTGGTTCCCAGCCCGTCACAGAACACACTGATCTTGCCGTCTGTCTGCTCCCAAATCTGGGGACCGGTCCATTTGCGATGGGCTCGCGGATTATCTGGATTGCTGTACTGGCCGGGATTGAACCAGGCGTCTTGCTTTCCCAACTCCTTCGCCTTGTAGATGCCGCTCGTCGGGTCCTGCCGATCCGGCTGTGCCGGCTCCTGGTTGACGATGGGAGAGATTCCAAGGAAGCGAAGCATTCGGAGCTTGTGCCACGACACCTCGTCGGGAACGATCGCCCTTATGTCGTCGATGCCGAAGCTGCGGGCCGCCACGGCAACAGCGGAGATCGTATTGCCGGATGAGTTCTCGATGACCGTGGTCACGCCGTCCAACTCACCCCGCTCGTCGGCCTCGGCCAGCATGTTGAACGCTGGGATCACCTTGACGTTATGGAACGAGGTGAAAGTCATGAGCTTGGCAAAGATGCGGACCCCGTCATCAAAGAATGGGTTGAGATCCTCGGGAAGCTCGACCAAGGGCAAGTAACGGTTGCCCGGGTTCATGAAGTCCCTTACGGAGTCCTCGCCACCAAATACGTTCAGAGCGGGTTCCAAATCTCGCCTCCTGGTGGCGTCCACACGGGTTCTTCTACTGCTTTTCACCAAGCCAGGGCTGAATGATGCCCGAGTGAGTTTCGAAAGTCACATTGCCACCGCTGAGAACACAGACCGTTTCCGACCCGAGACCGGCGTGGCGGGCTCCGGCGACCGAAAGGGCGCCGGAGGGCTCGATTATGAGGCCTTCCCTCCAAAGCAGGTACATGGCCTCGGCAACCTGGTCGTCGCTGACCACCACCACATCGTCCACCAAAGCTTGAACGATCGGGAAGGTGATATCTCCGGGTGTTTGTGCCCTCACTCCATCGCAGATCGTGCTGGGAGGATCGATCTCGATCCGGTGTCCCGCCTCTAGCGAGCGCTTTGTGTCATCGGCCCCGACGGGCTCCACCCCGATGACTTTCACGTCGGGTGCCAAATGGCGCACCGCTGTTGCGATCCCGGAGACCAGGCCGCCGCCGCCAACCGGAACCACCACGGCCTCGATATCGGGGAGTGCGTCCAACACCTCCAAACCCACCGTTCCCTGACCTGCAATCACCCACGGATTGCTGTGGGAGGAGACATACATGAGACCGTCGTCGGCAGCCATATCCTGGGCCAGTTCGTCCCGAGCCGAGTTGCCTCCCTGGGCGAATACCACCTCAGCCCCCATCGTCTCGAGACGGGCCCGCTTCTGCGGCGAGTGGCCTTCTGCCATGACCACAACGGCGCGCTCGACCCCACCGTTGAGGGCGGCGTGGGTAAGCGCTGCACCATGATTACCCGACGAACCGGTGACGACTCCCGATGGTCGGAGGCCGCGAACAACGTTGGTGGCACCACGTAGCTTGAACGATCCCGTGCCCTGGACGTGCTCCATCTTCAGGTGAAGCCCGAGTTCCGGGAAGAGCCTG
Source organism: Actinomycetota bacterium (assembly GCA_034658975.1). Lineage (GTDB taxonomy): Bacteria > Actinomycetota > Acidimicrobiia > Spongiisociales > ZC4RG35 > SZUA-217. The sequence continues at coordinate 7,109 of JAYEGJ010000083.1, read as the reverse complement.
AGCGGAGTCGTGCGGATGTGACCCCTGAGTCGATCAGAAGCATCGACGATGTCGGCAAAGGTTATAGCCGCGGACAATCTCGAACTCCTTTGCTCGACCCGCGTCGGAAGCGGTCAGAGTATATGGCTGAGGAATTCCTTCGATCGCGGATGCTGCGCATTCCTGAAGAACTCCTCGGGATTTCCTTCCTCGAGAAAGAAGCCGGCGTCCATGAACACCACCCGATCGGCCACCGCGCGAGCGAATTGCATCTCGTGCGTCACCACCACCATGGTCATGCCGGACTGAGCCAACTCCACCATGACGTCGAGGACCTCCGAGATCATCTCCGGGTCGAGTGCCGAGGTGGGCTCATCGAACAACATGATCTTGGGATCCATGGCGAGCGACCTCGCAATGGCGACTCGCTGCTGTTGGCCACCGGAGAGCTGCAACGGATACTTGGTGGCCTGCTCGGGGATGCCGACCCGCTCCAGGAGAGCAATCGCCTGGTCCTCGGCGGCCGCCCGCGCCGTCTTCCGCACCCAGATGGGAGCCAGGGTGATGTTCTCCAGCACGGTCAGGTGCGGGTAAAGGTTGAATTGCTGGAACACCATTCCTACTTCGCTGCGGATGGCCTCGATGTTCTCGGTCTCGTCGGTGAGTTCGATTCCGTCGATGATCACCCGCCCCGCCTGATGCTTCTCCAGCCGATTCAAAGCCCGAATGAAGGTCGACTTGCCGGATCCCGACGGACCGATCAGGACCACAACCTCCTGCTCTTTGACCGTCGTGGTCACTCCACGGAGAGCTTGGAAGTCGTCGAACCAGACCTTGACGTCCTCGGCGATGATGATGTCTTTCGCACCCGGTTGCTTCATCGCTCGGACCTCATCGCTTTCCAACTCCCAGCTTCTCTTCGAGACGGAGACTGGAGCGCGACATCGTGTAGGTGAAGACCCAGTACACCATGGCAACGAACAGGAGGTTCTCTGACACCGTGCCAATGAAGGTGAAGTTGGAGGTCGGCACTGTTTGCGCCGGGATGGACCTAATGGCGATGTTGAGAAGCTCGAAGACCCCGACAATCGCCACCAAAGACGTGTCCTTGAAGGATGTGATCACCTGTCCGACTATGGGTGGGATCACCAACCGCAGCGCTTGAGGCAGCACGATCAGGGTCGTCGTCTGAAACGCCGTCATTCCGAGGGCTTCGGCTGCTTCTGTCTGGCCCTTTCCCACTGCTTGAAGGCCACCCCGGATGTTCTCGGCCAGGTAGGCAGCCCAGAAGATGGTGAAGGCAACGAGGACCCTGATCACCTTGTCCAGTTCCACGCCCGTCGGCACGAAGAAGCCGAACAGGCCGATGGCCATGATCAGCCAGACGATGAGGGGAACTCCGCGGATGAGCTCCACGTATCCGATGGACAACTGGCGGAAGATCGGCATCCTCGACTGACGGCCGAGTGCAACCAGGATGGCCAATGGGAATGCGAGGCCGAGAGCGCCCAACGCCAGGATGATGGTGAGAGCCAGCCCTCCAAGGAAACTCTCCTTGGAAATCTGGAGGATCATCTCGGTGTCCATCGCGATCATGAAGAAGGAAGCGATGAGCACAACCGCGACCCAGTTGGCCAGGGTTCGTTTCATGGCGCCCTTCGCGGCGAAGCTGGGCGCCACGAGCATGTAGATGGCGGTCACAATCATGAGGTTGCGTGGCAGCCCTCCGATGCTGAGTGGCCAGAACATCGCTATCGCCAGTACGACAGTCCCCAAACTAAGTATCCGGCCCCGCTCGGGGCGCTCTGGATCGGCGACCAGGAGGAGCAGCAACCCACCGCCGACGACAAAGCCCAGCACAATCCAGATGTCTCTCGTCCAGAACTGGTTCCAGTCGATGTCAGGCGCCCGCAGGATCACGAAGACGATCAACGGGTAAGAGAACAGCCAGGACGCGACCAGCACGCTCCGCAACCGTTCCTCGCCGCGGCGGTCGACGAAGACCCCGCCCAGCAGAAAGAACACCATCATGATGACCGCCATCAACGTCCAAGGCCATGTGGTCGTGGTTGCCAGGGGGGCCAGCGGCTCGGAGTAGACGCCGTCGGCATCCAGCATCGGCGTGGGTACCTGCAACAGCCAGATGAAGGCAATGAAGAAGACCACCGAGCCTGCCAGGATCCCGGTCCGGGATATCGTCCGCTCCGGCTGCTCTTCGGTCCGGGCTTTATGGAACATCGCCAGTCCGCCGAGTGCGAAGCCGATCACCACCATGATGATCTCGGCTCGCAACGAGAGCGGAGCATCGTCCCAGAGGATGGGGAACGGCCCCGTGACCAATGCCAGAGCCACCAGGGTTCCCCCCAATTTGGTGACCGAACTGGCCAGTCGGTTTGCCGAGACACGATTGCCTCCACCCCAGGCCGCCAACGTGAGGCCAAAGAGGGCGAAGACGATCCCAACCGACAACCACACCCGGAAGATCTGCTCCGGCGGGTACCCGAAGGTCATGTAGAGACGCATGTTCTCGGTGACCGAGCCCCACTTCGGTCTGTCGCCGAAGATGAAGCCGGCGATACCTCGTGTGACGAAGACTGCGATCAGCAGTGCAATCACGGTCAGGGTCGTGTTGAAGACGGATGAGAAAAGGTGCTTCCGCATCCAATCGAAGGCTCCGATTGCAACCTTCTGGGGCGGCGATTCCCGCTCTGCGTCCAGGACGCTTTCGGTGGGGCCCAACGACGTCATCTATCGCTCCACGATCAGAGATCGCCGGTTGTACCAGTTGATCATCGCGGAGAACGTCAGGCTCATGGCCAGATAGAAGCCCATCCAAATGACCGCCATCGACGCCCTGCTTCCGATCTTGGCGGCGAGGATTTGACCCACGCCCACTATCTCCAAGTACCCGACTGCGATCCCCAGCGAGGTGTTCTTCGCCAGGTTCAGGTACTGGTTGCCTACCGGGGGGATGATGACCCTGAATGCCTGAGGGAGCACCACCAGCCGCAACAACTGTGTCCGGGTGAGCCCAGACGCCAGGCCGGCCTCGGTCTGCCCTTTCGGCACCGAAAGGATCCCTGCCCGGACCGCTTCGCCGATAAATGCACTCGTGTAGAGGGTCACTCCGATGAAGACACCAAGGAACGCTGGGGTGAACACCACACCGCCGTCGCCATAAGTGACGAACTGACCCTGGTCGCCTGCGATGTTGAGAACTGGCTGGGACCAGACGATGGGCCATCCTGCCGCAGCGTGGTAGGCACTCTCCAGCCCGCCGAAGACGTTCGCAGCGCCGTTGAGAAGGGTCTGGGCCACCTCGTCGAGCATGAATACGGCGACGGCTCCGACAACCCCCACCGCCCCGGCGAAGACAATCCGGTAGTAGTCGTCGTCGGTGAGCTTGGCCATGCCTGCGGGGGTGCGCAGACTCGCCAGAAAACGGCGAATCCACAAGGCGGCGGCCAACAGAGCAACAACCGCCAGGACGACCTGGAACACGATGACGGGGAGACCCACGAAGAAGCTCTCCAACGCACCCCAGAGATGACGGAGGGGGCCCACCAGAGGGTGGATAGCCAAGCCAACACCCGCTATCGCCACGAAGGTCCCCAAAGCCCAACTCAGCTCATGGGTCTCGTTCCCGGTTTCGTCACGCAGCCGGCGACGCCACCGTTTGACATATCTGGCTGCCACGATCCCAGCGACGACGAATAGCAGCCATTGGAAGAAGCCTTCGGCGGGCACCACAAAGGCAAAGGCAACCCCCTTGGAGGACGTAATCAAGAAGCCGGGGATGGGACCTGTGTCGGCAGTGAGCTTGCCGAGCAGCGTCAGCAGGGCGAGCCAGAACACCATCTGCACCAGCAGGGGGATGTTGCGGAGAAACTCTACATAGGACGTCGCGAACTTGGCGACCAGCCAGTTGCTCGACAGCCTGGATATGCCGACAATCACTCCGAGCAGCGTGGCCATCAGAATCCCGAGCAAGGCCACCTTGAAAGTATTGACGATGCCGACCATCAGGGCCTGGGCTCCCGACTCCGGCGTCAGCGTGAAGCCCTCGCCGAGTTGGAATCCGGCCGGCTCGTTGAGGAACCGGAAGGAGAAGGGCGAAGTCCCCCCCTCCTGATTCGCTGAGAAATTGCCGAAGAGCCACATGAACAGCAGAACGACAACAGCGACTGTCGCAATCTGAGCGAGCCACTTGAGGACGGTGACATTCCGCCAGAGCGGAACCCTGGTGGTGTCTGCGTCTCGTGTTTTCGCTGTCACAATTCAGCAAGCTCTTCGGTCAAGGAGTTTGGGGTGCCCGAGGGGCACCCCAAACTCAGCGGGCCTATCTGGCAGGCGGTGCGTACAGCAGGCCGCCGGCGCCGTTCAACCACAGGTCGTTGGAAGTCCCGGGTCGAGCCAGACCGATCGGCGTGAGATTTCTGTCATAGATCTCGCCGTAGTTGCCGGTCGCCTTGACCATCGTCAAGAACGCGTCGGCCGACAGACCCATTGCAGTCTGGATCTCACCTTCGCCACCGAGGAGGCGTCCCACGCCCGGCGTGGGCGGGTTGGCCGCCATGTCGTCGGCGTTGGCCGCAGTGACACCGGCCTCCTCGAAGATGATCAGGGCGTTGACAACCCAGTCAATCACGTTGCCCCACCGCCGGTCATTGGCGATGTAGACGGGAGCCAAGGGCTCCTTCGAGAAGGCGCTGCCCGGGAAGATCACCCAGTCGTCCTCCGTGTCCAGCGCAGCCTTGAAGCTGGCGTTCGCCGAAGCGTCGCTGGTGAAGAAGTCACAAGCGCCGGCCGTGAACTGCTCGATCGCCTGGTCACGGTTCTCGGTGGTAACCGTTTCGACGGATATTCCGGCTCCGTTGGCGGCTTCGAGCAGGTTGAGTTCGGTCGTCGTCCCGGTGGCTACACACACGGTGCCGCCGTCCATCGCGGTCAACGGCGAATCGGCGGTGATGCCGTCCGAGGCACGACCCATCATCTTCTGGCCGTCGTAGAAAACGATCGGCGCGTACTCGACGCCGCTGTCCATCCGGCTCTGAGTCTGGGTGGTCGTACGGCTCAACAGGTCAATCTGACCCGAAGTCACGACCTCGATCCGCTCCGTTCCCGGAATACCGGTGCGGAACGTGACTGCTTCGGCGTCACCAAGCACTGCTGCTGCGACGGCCCGGCAGAAGTCGACGTCGAAGCCAACATCATCACCGTCGGCGGTCACGGCGGAGAACCCGGGTACCGAACCCACACCGCAAGACAAGCTTCCGTTCTCGAGAACCTGATCGAGGACACTCTGGCCAGCAGCTGGTGCTGCCTCAGTCGTCTCCGTGGTCCCTGCCTCGGTGGTGGCTGTGTCGCCTCCGTTCGAGTCGGTGCAGGCAGCTACCACCAGGGCCATAGCGGTGAGCGCCAATAGGTATTTATTTCGCATTCATCCTCCTGTAAAAGGTGTCGCCCGGCCCTTGCCGGACCGGTTCGACGAGAGCAACCTACACAATTTGATAAGGGCCTGCAGGGAGAAGCTGGACGGGAGCCGTAGAAACGACCTACAGGTTCCCCCGGATTCACGTCACCCGAGCCACTCACACAACCGTTCCACGCCCTGGATGGTGTTGCCGAGGTGCTTATCGACGAAAGCGTCCGAGAGCTCTCCGGCTGGTTGGCGTAGTGCTTCCTCGAGTGCCACCGCTCCGTCGAAGTCAACGAAGGCGAGACGGGCCGTGAGTCTCGTCGGCGGCAGATTGAAGCTGCTACCGGGAAGGAGGGCTACGCCGGTCTCGTCGAGCAGCCGACGACACAGCTCGCTGCTGGTGGTGATCCCTCTCGACTCGAGAGCAGTGGCCTTCGATCCGAAGTCCGGAAAGACGTAGAAACCTCCGACCGGATCAGCAACTGCAACTCCCGCGGCCCGGAGTCGCTCGGTAACCCTCGCAGCCAAAGCGGAGAGGACACGACGGGCCGCGATCAGATACTCGTCGATCGCTTCACTGCCTTGATAAGCCCGGACGGCGGCGTATTGGACGGGTGCGCTCACTGAGGTGAACGTCTCGCTCGCGAGGACTGCGACCCCGTCTGCAAGCCAGTCGAGCTCTGCGGGGAACTGGAACACACCGAGCCGCCATCCACCGGCACCACACCACTTGCTCAGCCCGGTGGAAACGACGGTTCCCTCCGGATACCACCGCGCCATTGAGCTGTGTCCCGGGTTGTAACAAAGACCGGCGTAGATCTCGTCGGAGAGACAGATGATCCCGTGTTTTCGAGCCACCGCGGCGAGCTCCTGGTGTTGGTCGGCCGAATGGGAAGTGCCGGTGGGGTTCGAAGGGTCGGTGAGAATGAGGAGTCGCGAGCGACCTGGCTCCCGGGAACACAGTTCGTCAAGGATGTCCGGATCCACCCGCCAGTCGTCCTCCAGATGAGTGGGCAGCAAGTGCACCGACCGTCCAAGGATCCGTGCCTGGGGCGCATAGGACACCCAACTGGGGGCGGGGATGAGGAGATCGGTATCCAAAGCAAGCTGGAGAAGGAACATCAGTTCCTTGGAACCCGGTCCGATCAGCACGTCCTGAGCTCTGCCTTTGAGTCCGTATTGCCGCTCGAGGTGAGCCGAAGCCTCCTCCCGCAATGACGGCAAACCGCGAATGGGCAGGTAGTCCTTCTCTGCGGAGTGCGCCCTGAGTTCTTCAACCACCTCCTCCGGGACGGGGAAAGGCGACTGCCCAAAGCCGAACTTGAAGACCTGGTTGCCGGCATTCTCCAACTCCCGGCTCAGCTCATTGATGGCCAGAGTGGCCGACTGACCGCCAGCGGTCAGCCCGGGCGTTTTGCTTCCTATGGATTGCTCCTCGCGCATGATGTCCCTTGAAACGGAAGATTGACGGCCTGGAGACCCGTCAAGGCTAGTGCCCTGGCCAACAACGTTGGTGATGTTCAGGGCGAAGCGGGGGCTCCTGAAGCTGGGGGGCAGGTAGAGGGCTTCCGGTTGATTCACCGACTGGCGGTGATACGATTCCGCCCTCGTTCCTAGGAGGAGCACTACCCCAAATGAAAAGAACACGACTGATTTCAATACTCGCCGTGCTGGCGCTTGTCGTCGCGGCATGCGGCTCGGACGACGGCGG
>JAYEGJ010000082.1:0-10219 GCA_034658975.1 Actinomycetota bacterium | reverse complement strand
CCTTGCCCAGGAGGGAAGCGTCGATCTCGACCCGCTGCTCGTGGCCACACGCCAGATACGCGCCCTCGCCGGCTAACACGAACTGAGGTAGTACGCCCGGTATACGCTACCTCCCCTGATCGGCCTTCGGTTTCACCCCCTCCGTCGCCTTCGGCGCCACCTCCCCCAGACTCGCTTCGCTCGAGGGGGAGGAAAGGCCGCTAGACCAATTCGACGCTGAGGGCGATCTTTTCGACAACCTGGGCGAGTAGGTCGGACAGCTTCGGCTCGCCAACCTCGACGGACTTGTAGGTCGCATGTCGGACCGGGTGTCCGGTGTCGATGATTCGGCCGATGTCGATCGGTGTTCCGGTCAGCACCACGTCACATGGAACATTGCGGATTGTCTCCTCCAACTCGGCGAGTTGCTGGTCGCCGTATCCCATGGCAGGAAGCACCGGGCCCAGCGCCGGGTACTTGTCGAGTACTTCAACGATCGAACCGACGGCGTACGGCCTGGGGTCGACGATCTCGGCCACTCCGGCCTCTCGCGCCGCCACGGTTCCGGCTCCGAACGGCATGCCACCGTGGGTGAGCGTCGGGCCGTCTTCCACCACGAGGACCCGCTTTCCGGCGATATCGGGCCCGGGTTCAAGGGTCACCGGCGAAGCCGTCTGCACGATGGTGGCGCTGGGGTTGACCGACCGCACGTTGTTGATGGTCCGGATCACGTCGTCGGGGTCGGCGGTGTCGACCTTGTTGATGACGACGATGTCCGCCATTCGCAGGTTCACCTCTCCGGGGTGATAAATCAGTTCGTGTCCGGGTCGTAGGGGATCGAGCACGGTGATGAACCAGTCGGGCTTGTAGAACGGGAAATCGTTGTTGCCGCCGTCCCAGACGATGACGTCCGACTCGGCTTCGGCTGCTCGGAGGATGTCGCCGTAATCGACGCCGGCCCACATCAACAGGCCCTCCCGCACCGGTGCCTCGTACTCCTCCCTCTCCTCGATCGTGGGGTCCGATTCGTCGATGTCCTCCAAGGTCTCGAATCGTTGGATCTGCATGCGCTCGAGATTGCCGTAGGGCATCGGATGACGAATGAGAGAAACCCTGAGACCCGCGTCTGTGAGCATCTTCCCGATGAAGCGGCTCGTCTGGCTCTTGCCAGAGCCGGTCCTGACGGCGCAAACCGCCACCAGTGGCTTCCGACTGGGGATCATCGTCTGATCCGGGCCGAGCATGACGAAGTCCGCTCCGTTGGCGAGGACGAGCGACGCCTTATGCATGACCTCTTCATGTGAGAGGTCCGAGTAGGCAAACACAACCCGCTCGATCTGCTCCTGTCGGATCAAATCCGGCAGACTTGCTTCGTCGACGATCGGAATCCCTTCGGGATACTTCTCTCCGGCCAAAGCAGCCGGGTAGGTGCGATCGGCGATGCCGGGTATTTGGGCGGCGGTGAAGGCGACGACGGTGGTCTCGGGGTCGTTCCTGAAGGCAACGTTGAAGTTGTGGAAGTCCCGACCTCCCGCGCCCATGATGACGATTCTGTTGGTATCTGGGGCCATGGAGCCAATATCGCTCATCGAAGCCACTCTCAACCAGAGACCTTGGTCCCATGGCCAGGGGACCCCGGCCCGTAGTCGTTGCGCCGCCCATCTCATACGCTGAGACCATCGGAATAGGAGGGTTTCATCAAGGATTACCTGGAGGTTTTCGACCTCAACAGAGATGACCTGGATTCGGTGTTGGACCTTGCCGTCGAAGCGAGAGAAGCGCCTCACCAGCGGGACGACCTCATCGAGGACGACATCGTCTTCTGCTATTTCTCCAAGCCGTCGACGCGGACCCGGGTCTCTTTCGCCGCGGCGATCGCACATCTTGGAGGCGAAGCGGAGTTCTTCGGCCCGAGCGAGCTGCAGTTGGGCCGTGGAGAGACCATCGAGGACACCGCCATGGTGGTCTCCGGGTATGCGCGGGCAGCCGTGATCAGGACCTACTCCCATGATGATGTGGCGAGATTCGCCTCGGCTGCCTCGATCCCCGTGATCAACGCCCTGACCGACAGGCATCACCCGTGTCAGACGCTCGCCGACCTGCTCACGATCAGGGATCGATTCGGGTCGTTCGAAGGCCTGCGTCTCGCCTATCTGGGTGCCGGTAACAACGTGGCCCACAGCCTGATCCAAGGGTGTGCCCTCGCCGGCATCGATGTCGTGGTTGCCACGCCGGAGTCCTTGAGCGTTGACCGTTCGATAGTCGACGAGGCCTGGCCGGTCGCAGCGGAGCTGGGGTCGTCGATCGAGCTGACCGATGATCCGATGCAGGCGGTGAAAGGAGCCGACGTCGTCTACACCGACGTTTGGCTGTCGATGGGGGATCCCGACGAGGAGAAGGAAGCCCGACGCTCGATGCTTCGCCCCTATCAGGTGACCGCCGAGATGATGGAACTCGCTTCGGATTCGGCGATATTCATGCACTGTCTCCCGGCACATCGCGGCGACGAGGTAACCGGCGAGGTCATCGACGGCGAACAGTCGGTCATTGCCGTCCAAGCGGAGAATCGGATGCACACCGAGCAAGCGATGCTCGTTGCCCTTCTCACGGGGAGTCTGACGGGTCGGTCCTGAGCCCTTCGAACAATGGATAGGGCGAGCAGTCGATGCCTGATCGGCCCCGGATTGGACCCTGCTGCGGGCGGATATGATCGGCACGCTTCTTGACGCGACCCCCCGAAAGGAACCACCCGATGACCACGAGGAAAGCCACCGAGCACCTGCCCTTTGGCGAGAAGCGCGATCCGCGCTTCTTCGGGGAGGACATCCTGTCGGTGAATCAGTTCGACAGGGGGGACCTGGACACCATCTTCGCCGTCGCCAAGGAGATGCGGGGGATGGTCGAGCGTATCGGCACTTTTGACCTGCTGAAGGGCAAGGTGCTCACCAATCTCTTCTACGAGCCCTCGACCCGGACATCGTCTTCGTTTGTGGCCGCCATCGAGCGACTCGGCGGGTCGGTGATCCAGATCAACAACGTCACCTACTCGTCGGTGTCTAAAGGCGAGTCGCTGCGAGACACGGTCAAGACGCTCGAGTCGTATTCCGATGCGATCGTCTTGCGTCACCCTGAGCAGGGCTCGGCGGCGGAAGCGGCCGATGCCGCAGCCAAGCCCGTCATCAACGCCGGTGATGGGCCGGGGGAGCATCCGACTCAAGCGCTGCTGGATGCCTTCACGATCGTCGAGGAAATGGGCAAGCTCGATGGGCTCACCGTGACCATGCTCGGCGACCTCAAGTACGGGCGCACGGTCCATTCGCTGGCTCGTCTCCTGACTCTCTACGACTTGAAGATCAACTATGTGTCGCCGGAGGGCCTGCGCATGCCCAGTGCTCTTGTGGCGGAGGTCGAGGCCAAGGGGATCGGGCAGACCGAGACCACCGATCTCGAGTCGGTGCTGCCTGATACCGACGTGCTCTATGTCACCCGAATCCAGAAGGAGCGGTTCGACGAAGAGGCTGACTACGACGCGGTCAAGGACTCATACGTCATCACCAGTGAGACCATGTCTGCTGCCAAGGACAACATGATCGTGATGCATCCGCTGCCCCGTGTCGGCGAGATTGCCGAGGAGTTCGACAGTGACCCGCGTGCGGCCTACTTCCGCCAGATGGAATACGGCATGTACGTGAGGATGGCACTGCTGGCCCTGGTTCTGGGCCGGGCCTGAACGCCAGGCATCGCCTGTCGATCTACTCCTTGTCGACCCCGAGAGCGTTTCTGATTCGCTGGCGGGCGTCGTCGGGGAGGGTCAGTTTTCCATGCCGGCGATAGAGGTCTCCTACACCCTCGAGCTCGGACACCTGGAGACGGCACTGGTCACACGTCGCGAGATGTTCTGCGGCCGCCCCTTCCTGGTCCTGGGTGAGCGTTCCGTCGAGGAATTCGGGCAGCAGAACGTCTAGTTCGTCACAGGTCAACTTCATGTGAGGTATTCCTTGAGTTGTACGCGCAGCGCCTCGCGGGCTCTGGCGAGCCGCATCTTCGCTGCCGACTCGGACACATCGAGGGCTTGGGCCACCTCGGCGGTGGACAGCTCTTCGACATCCCGGAGGTAGAAGGTGGCTCGCAGAGGTTCGGATAGCTGGGCCAGGGCATCATCGAGACGGTTGGCGAGTTCGGTGGCGAGCACTGCTTCTTCGACGCTTGCCGTCGGTCGATCGCCCTGGCGGAGCATCTCGTTGGGGTCGATGGGGGTGTCGCGTCGTCTTCGCGTGGCTGCGATCGCCTCGCGATATCCGATGCGGTACAGCCACGCGGCGATTGGTCCGTCACCCTTGTAGGTGCCGAGCGATTTCATCACCTTGATGAATGTCTCCTGGACCACGTCCTCGGCCTCATGCCGGTCCCTGAGCATGCGGAAGCCAAGGGTGTAGACCCCGTCGGCAAACTGATCGAATAGCGAAGAAACCGAGAGGCGGGGTGTGGTCATGGTTGGGGTTTCGTCCACGACGATCCACGGTACCCGCCTTGTCTAGCTGTCGCCCATCCCGGTCCCGGCCGGTGCGAAGACCCGGATCTCGATGGCGCCGGTGTTGCCGCCGGTCGTGGACTCCACCTCGAATCGCAATACCTGGCCGGAGAACTCGGCCGCGTTGAAACTCGGATCGGCCGGGTTGCCTGCGTTGAATGGCCCAAGCCGGTCGCCTCCGTCGACCACGACGTAGAACGTTGTGGTCGTGGCCGACCCGTCGGTCATGGTCCTGGTCAGGAATTCGACGCCGGCGACATCCATGGCGGCACCGAGATCGATGGTGATGAAGGCGTCGTCACCATCGCCCGCAGATGACCACTCGGTGTTCAGGTCGTCATCGATGGCATTTCCTGCTGCCCACGAGCTGCTGAATTCGCTGCTGACCTCCGCGATCGTCGCCGCCGGCGCAAGGTTGTCTCCGTGCACCACCATGTCATCGGATCCTCCTGATGCCTCCGGTTCGGGAAGAACGAAGGTCATCAGCTCGCTCTGATAGAAGGTGCCGTCCGCTGTCGAGCCCTGCACCCGGTAGAAGTATTCGACGCCGGGTTCCGCATCGGGGAGAAACACGTCGTGGTCGATGATGCCGGTGCCGTTCATGTTCAGGGAGTTGTTGAACCGCCCCAGGTCCTCGGTCTCGCCCCACACGATGGCGCAGATCATTGGCTCTGTCGTCTCGACACGAAAGATCCCTCGACCGGGGAAGGTGGGGTCGTTCTCGAACACCATCTCGTTTGCCTGGACTTCTTCGAAGGGCCTTATCACCCCGTCGGTACTCGTCGTGGAACAGGCGACCAATACCAGACCCAATGCAGTCATGACGATGATCAAGTTGAACTTGCGCACTATTTCCTCTCCTCGGAGAAGCTCGAAGCAACCTTGTTGGTTTTTGGGGACCGCATCGGCCTCCGGTCCCAGAAGGCAAATACGGCAATACCGATGGCCGCCACGAAGAGCATCGGCTGGGATGCGACAAAGGCGATCAGACCCAAGGCCAGGGCTGCGCCCAGACGCATGAGGCGTTCTCCCCTCGCCAGGGGAAGACGGCCGATCTCGGCGCCCGCAGCACTCCTGAAGATCGTATCGAGGGCTGCACTGCTCTGTGCTCCGACTGCACGACTCACGATGGTGTCGTCGTGCAATGCGACCAAGGTGGGCACGGCGCGCACTGAATGCTCCTTCACCCGATCAGGATGGGCGGCAACGTCGATCTCGACCAGATCGACCTCATCGTCGAACTGCTCCGCTGTTGCCTGCACATCCGGGGCCATGCGTTTACAGACCGGGCAGTGGGCCCCGGTGAAATACAGCACCTGGGATCTTCGATCGCTCATTCCACGTCTTTCTTCGGTAATGCGGCCGGGCGGCCCTTTTCAGGACCGCCCGGGTTGGAGGAGACTGAGCAAGACAGCTCAGGTCGGCTCAGAGGTCAGACAGTGACGCCAGTGTCGTGGGTCTCGGTCTTCGTTCCTCTACCGATGACGGCATAGATGGGGCACCATCCAACGAGAGCTGTTGCCAACAGGATCAGGCCGACAGCTGTCAATACCCATCCCCAACCGCCGCCGACGGCCATCAGGCCAACCGCGATCAGTCCGGCACCGATTATGACTCGACCGATCCGATCCCAACTTGCTTCGTTTGCCTTCATCGTGAACCTCCAGGGTCATCGCTCTATCTATGGGGTACGACGCGATGACACCCGGATCGGTCACATCTTTTCGACGGCTGCAGTGAGCCGGCTCACCGCTTGTTCGATCACCGGTGTCGGCGCAGCGATCGTCATCCGTGCGAATCCGGCCCCTTCTCGTCCGAACCAGTGGCCTGGACTCAATGCCAGATGGGCGTCGTCGACCAGCCATCTCGAGAGTTCCGGCACGTCCATGCTCATGGATCGGAAGTCGACCCAGGCGAGATAGGTGGCCTCCGGCTGGACAACCCCGATGCCTTCGGGGAGCTCCGCGGTCAGAAGCTCGACATTCGCGGCCACGAGTTCGAGAAGGTCGTCGAGCCACTCGTCGCCAGCGGAGTAGGCGGCATGCATGGCCGCCAGAGAGAAGACGTTGCTCCGGCTGAGATGGAGACGACCGCTCACGGTCCGGAACTGTCGTGTGACCTCCTCGTCCGCCACCAGGAGCGTGTCGGCCACCCCGGCGAGTCCGAAGGTCTTGATCGGTCCGTGAGTTGCCGCCGTCCGAAGCCCGAGGCCTTCTGACGCAACGGCAAACGGCGTGAAGGAATTCGATCCGAGCATGAGGTCGGCGTGAATTTCGTCCGCGACGACGAATACGTCATGCCGCGCACATATCACAGCCGCTTTTTGAAGCACCTCCAACGACCATGCCCTCCCTACCGGGTTGTGCGGATTGCAGAGGATCATCAGTGTCGTTCGCAGGTCGGAGGCTTTCGACTCCAGGTCCTCGAGATCCATTTCGTATCGGCCGGAGTTCAGCACCAGCGAGTTGCGAATGGGCTCACGGTTGCTGCGTCTGATCAGTGGCTTGAAGTCCGTGAAGACGGGAGGCTGGAGGATGACGCCGTCCCCATCGTCTGTAAACAGTTCGATCAAGGCCCCGATGGAGGTTCCGACGCTCGGGCTCGGCGTTGTCTTCAAGTCCGCGCCATCCCAATCGTGGCGTCTCGTCATCCAATCCCAGAACGCCGCTTTCAGTTCTCGTGGCCTGGATTCGTATCCGTACCAGCCGTCGGCTGCCCGGCGCTGGATCGCCTCCACGATGGGAGGAGAGAGCGGGACATATGGCTCGGCGATCCAAAGAGGGAGAAGCTGCTCCGACGCGCCGAATAGTCGATCGAGAGCCCGGGTCTCGGTGCTTGACGGTCTGCCGAGATCGGTCAGGGAGTCGAAGTGCTGGGTGGGATCGAGTTCTGTCATGAGTCTCGTGTTATATCGATGGCTATCGATGTAACGTAGCAGACTGTCGGAGCCGGGAGCGGGTCGCCCGGTCGAAGACCGCCGTTTAGGGTTGCTCGGTGAATTCGGAGCAGGTGCAGCGACGCACCATCAGAACCTTGATGACCGCCAATGCCTTTGGCTACGCGGGCTTTGTCGCCGTCGTCGCTGTTTCCGCTCTGCTCGCCTCCGAGATGCTCGGCAGTGACAGCATCGCCGGCGTGCCCGCCGCGGCCGCCACCTTGGGAACCGCAGTAGCTGCTGCGCCACTGGCCCAAAGGTCGATGCGCATGGGCAGAAGGCGCGGGATTTGGGTCGGCTACGCCGCAGGTATGGCAGGGGGCGCCATGGCCTTCGTCGCCGGCCAGTCGGGTCTGTTTTGGCTTCTGGTATTCGCCATGGTGGCCGTTGGTGTCGGCAATACGTCGAACCTTCAGAATCGTTTTGCTGCCGCCGATCTTGCCCAGGAAGGGAGCCGGGCCCGGGCGATTTCCATGGTCGTGTGGGTTGGAACCATTGGAGCCGTCATCGGCACTCCGGCCGCGCTCTGGGCCAATAGGGTGGGCGAGAGCGTGGGCGTTGCCAGGTGGGCGAGTCCGATGCTCCTGGGGGTCGTCGGTTTTGGGGTGGCCGGACTCGTGATTGAAGGTCTCCTGCGTCCTGATCCGCTCGAATTGGCGGGGGGAGTGGATTCCACGGCGCGTAGGGAGAATCCGATCAAGGGTGCCGGTCGCTCGCTAAGACTGGTCTGGCCCAATTTCGACGCTCGTCTGGCGATCATCGCCATGGCCGTCGGTCAGATGGCGATGGTTGCTGTCATGACCATGACACCTCTCTACATGAAGGACCACGGCCATGCCGAGCTCTCGATCGTGGTAATCGCTGTTCACGTGCTGGGGATGTTTGGCCTTTCGCCCCTGATCGGTGGTTGGGCCGACCGATTTGGCAGGGTTCGGGCAGTGCAGGTCGGCGCGATAATCCTCGGTGCCGGGACGGTCACCGCGGTGATCGCCGGGTATTCGCCGGTTCTCGTCTTCATCGGCCTGTTCCTGCTTGGCCTGGGCTGGAGCGTTGCGATCATTGCCGGCTCTGCTCTTCTCACCGAGAGCCTTCCCGAATCAGAGCGGGTGCCGGCACAGGGCCTGGCCGACGTGACGATGAGTCTGGTCGGGGCGGCTGCTGCGTTTTCGTCTGGCTTCGTCAAAGAGATAGTGGGATATCACTGGCTAGCCAACTTCGCCACCTTCGCCGCGATTCTTCTCCTCATCGGAGCATCCTGGATAAGGAGCCGCCAGGTCGCCGTCGTGGTCGGCTGAACCCCAGCCTTGCGCACCGAGCGGCACCGATGTGCGAGTGGTTGGCTGTCGAACTTCTGTTGACTTGGGGCGGCTATTCGGCGTCGCGTATCAGGGCTTTGATGAGGATCATGGCGCCCATTCCGACCAGCACCGTCACTCCGAGGGCTTCACCTCCGAAACCGAAGTCGGTGAACGCGCCGATTGCAACGCCGACGAAGAGGAGGGTCCAAACCCAGTCCCACATTGTCGGATTCGGAGCATCGCTGGCTTGCCTGTACCCGTTGAGGATCAGGGACCAAGGGCCAAGGCCGATGAAGATCCAGGGCCACCAACCAGTGGTGTCTCCGATTTGGGGCAGGATATCGAGAAACTCGGCGCCCAGAGCCAGTCCGATCCATATGAAGGCACCGCCCCACCAGATGGTTTCCCAGTGTTTGCGTTCGTCATTCTGTTGTTGTTGTTGTTCGGTCTTCTTCATTGTGTCAGTCATGCCGCTTCCTCCTTGGTGCGGTCAGGCTTTGGTCGACTGGGATAGCTTCAGCTCGCCACCTCCAACCATTCCAAGGGAAGGGGATGCGAGATAGGGGATTAGGTCACTAAGCCCGGTCAGCACGACGCTTCTCACAACAGGCGGGTGAGGATCTGGGACTTTCGCCCCTGATATCTCCTTGGTCCATCAGGTAATTGGATAGGGACGGCTTCTCCCTGATTGAGGAGGTGGACTGTGCCCTACAACAGTCTCCAGAGTATCTTCTACGGCCTCCTGTTCGGAGTCGCTCCAGGCGTTCTACTGGGCGCCATCGGCCTCGCTTTGGGCGGGGAGTGGGCCTGGACTCTCGGTTTCATCGCCCTTTGGTTGATTGTGATTGGATTGTTTGCAGGTCCTTTGTTGGGGAGTGTGGGACCGGAGATAGTCGCCGAACGTCCAGTTTCCAGCGGTGCCATCATCGGAGCCATACCCGGTGTCGTTCTCGTCGCAATCCAACGGGGGGAGAACGGCTGGGTGTGGATCCTGGCGATCCTCGGCGGTTCGGTGCTCGGCGCATTTGCCGGCCACTGGATCTACAACCGTTCCCGACGTGTTACCGACCTGACTCACGCCTGAGGTGAAGTATGAGCAGCGTTGAGGAGGTTGCGCTTCGACTGGCGGCTATCCAGGACAGACTCATGGCACTTCCCGACGGACCCTCCGAGGCTCGGTACCAACTGCTGAAAGAGCAGGACGCTCTGCGGAGGAAGCTGCCGAGTTCGCGGCGGACATCGACAGTGGCCGATCGACCGAGGACCTCGAAGCCGAACTCGTCTCGTTGGAACGTCGCCGCAAGTCGGTCGTCGACGCTCGAAGGGGATACGTCATGAGCAAGGGTGGAGACAGCGCGGGCCCGGCCAGTGGGGCCTGGGTCGGACTCTCAGCACAATCACACGCTGCGGCCGGCATCGACCGGTTGAATGTCCGCATCTCCCAGATTGAGGATGCGTTGGCTGCCCGGAGAGATC
>JAYEGJ010000081.1:0-10246 GCA_034658975.1 Actinomycetota bacterium | reverse complement strand
GATCACCGATGGATTCGGCGGATCAAGTCAGACGGGCAGTGCCACCGTCGTCGGGAAGAAGGATTCCGATTAGCCATCCTGCCACCGAAACCACTATCGATGCCCAGAAGGTTGTCCAGAAGAAGCCTTCGGACGTGAGGCCAAGATCGAGAACATCTGGGCCAGAAATCCAAACGGCCAACTGGAGCACCAACGCATTGACGACGACGAGGAACAAGCCAAGCGTCAGGGCGATAAGCGGGAGACTGAGAAGCTTGACGATTGGTTTAACGATGGCGTTTGCCAGTCCCACGATCACCGCAACGATTAGGAACTGCCACCACTCCCCGGTGAATTCGAACCCATCCACAAGCCAGACGGCTACCCAGACCGATGCGGCTGTGCCAAGGAGACTGAGTAGGAAAGTCACAACGCTTGCAGCCTATCAAATTAGGCAGCTCCGTTGCCCTGAGAGCCCATAAATAACCCGGCATTATGCGTGATTGAGCAAGGCGTAGAAAGTGTTGCCGTCTTAAGACGTGAACGCATCATTCGATGGGAGATTTGTCTCTTGTCGGAGACGGGTGGCACGCGGTTGTTCACCGAGCCGGAGCGGGTTGAAGTCTGGGATAGGCGTAGGGCGGTGACGGAACAGGTCGATTGGTCGCCTCCAATCACTCCGGTCAGGCTCGGGCTGCTGTCGACTTCTGCAAGTCACAGATGATGGAGGACTAGTGAAGGTCTTTTTTTCACAGTCGGCCTAGTCGAGGCCGCACTTGGCGGCACACATTCACCTGAATCCAACACCACTCTGCACTAACCCCTGTAGGTGAGTCCGCGGGGGGCGGTGGCGAAGCCCCATTCGGACAGCAACGAGGCGATCGGTGAGGTAGCGGCTGGCTGGCCATTGACGGTGATCAAGGTGAGGCGCCTGTGTCGTGTGGCAACCTCGGCCATGGCCTGCGAAATCCGGGTGTATTGCTCCGGGGTCGTATCGAGAAGGGTGAGGCGGCGCCGACCTTTGTCCAGGTATCCGACCAGCAAGCCGTCCAGGAGAAGGACATAGGCGCCGGCATCGCGGGCGAGTCTTGCCTGATCGGTTTCCGGCCAGGGGAGAACACCGCCATAGGGGTTGGCAGGGTCGGTGGCCGCAAGCACGACAAGGTCGGTCCGGGCGTCGCTTCTCAGTCGATCTACCGCGCCGGGCAAGGCGAACTGTGATCCCCCCATGCCTTCCACGAAGTATCCGCGTCTGATCCGCCCGGTCTCCTCCATGTGGGCAAATACCGGATACAACGCGGAGTACCCGCCCGGATAACTCTCGGATAGTGCTGTGGTTCGCATCACCACTCCATAGCGATCGAGAAGGACCTCGGCCCACGCGGCGTGTCTGGCAGTGGCGCTCGCGGCACTCTTGATGAGACTCCGGGTCAACGACCACCTGCCGGCCGAGTGGGCGGGGAAACGGCTGGAGAGGGCGCGTCGCCCGGACCCGGCGCTTCGTCGGCGACTCACATACGACCGAACCGGCTCGAATGTGTCGTTGGTGAGATGTCCGGACCAGACGAGATCCCACACGGCCTCGAGGGTCTCCTCAGGGTCTCCGCCACCGGCACCGTCATAGATGTCTCGAAAGAAGCTGGCTCCGCTGTCCTGGAGGAAGTCGTGGACCGCCAATTGACGCTCTCCGAAGTCCACCTCGTCGGGTCCGGTCCACATGGTCGCCAAGAGATCCCGCGGATACAGAGCGACCTTTCCGTCCTTCGTGCCGAGCGGACCGGTGCCGATCCAGACCAGATCACCGGCGAGCATCAAAGAATCGATTCCAGCTGCGTCTTCGGCAACCCGCGCCGCCAGCACGTCGCGTTCCAGCACGGACGCCGGAATCGCCGAACCGGCAAATCGGCGGACGGCGTCGGCGAGAGCAGTACGGCCGCGCGGCGGATCTGAAGTCACACCCTGCCAGGCAACCTCGAACCGGGCCAGCGCCTGAGGCTCCACTGGTTCTATCTCATTGCGCAGCACTGCGAGTGATCGCCGTTTGAGCCGGCGCAGCACAGATTCATCGACCCATTCCCGGCCTTCGCCACCGGGCCTGAATGCGCCGGCAAGGATGCGGTTTGTCGCCTCCAGCCGAGCGAGTGCGGTTTCGACAACTCCGATCGGCAGACCGAGTGCGACTGCTGCGTCGTTCGAGGCGAAGGGACCGTGGGTCCTTGCGTATCTGCCCACCACATCGCCGAGCGGGTCCGGCACCGGGTCGAGGAAGGCCTGGGGAACTCCTTGTGGTGGTTGCACCCCGAGGGCGTCACGAAGACGCGCGGCGTCTTCGATGGCGGCCCAACGCTCGTCTCCGCTCAGGGTCACCAGCATCACCCGACGTTGACCCTCGAGGTGAGCAAGCGCTCCCGCCACGTCGACCCCGTCGCTTCGCACGTCGATATCGGCGGTCGAGAGTGGGCCGAGATCCCGCAGCATGTCGTGGATGGCATCGGGAGAGCGGGCCCGACGGGTGTCGGTGAGTCTCTGAAGTTCGAGTTCGACGGCCGCCACGACCTCGGCATCGATGAGCTCGCGCAACTCGCCTTCGCCCAGAAGCTCCCGAAGGAGATCTCGGTCAAGGGTCAGTGCCGCAGCCCGTCGTTCGGCCAATGGAGCGTCCGCCTCATAGAGGTAGGCAGCCACGAAGGCGAAGAGGAGCGAAGAAGCGAAAGGGCTGGCGCTGTGGGTGTCGACCGAGGCCAATCGGATGGCACGTGACTGGATCGCTTGAATGACCTCCTTGAGAGCCGGAAGATCGAAGTCGTCCTGGAGGATCTCTCTGTACACCTCGAGGAGGATCGGGAAGGTCCCGAACTGCTTCGCCACGTCGAGGAGATCAGCGGACTTCCTCCGCTGAAGCCAGAGCGGGGTTCTCTCGCCCGGCCTACGCCTCGGAAGAAGCAACGCCCTGCCGGCCGCCTCGCGGAAACGCGCTGCGAACAAGGCGGTGTCGGAGAGATGATCGATGAGTGTGGATTCGATCTCGTCGGGGTCCATGACGAGATCGTCGGCATCTGGAGGGTCATCGGAGTCGGGGAATCTGAATGCGATGCCGTCGTCCGACCAGATGGCGTCCACATCGGTGCCGTATCGAGATCTGAACTTCTGCCGCAGTGCCATCGCCCATGGCGCGTGTACTTGAGCACCGAGGGGGGAGAGCATGACCAAGCGCCAATCTCCGATCTCGTCCCGGAAGCGTTCGACGACGATCGTCTTGTCGGTGGGGAGGACTCCCGTGGCCTCTTTCTCCTCGGATAGATATCTGAGGAGATTGTGGGCGGCGTAATCGTCGAGGCGGTATTCGTCGCGAAGGACGGTGAGGGCAGTGTCCTCTTCGAGTGCCGCGGTTTCACGTATGAACCTGCCGACGGCCTTGCCCGTCTCCAGGGGACGGCCCAGCATGTCTCCATGCCAGAAAGGCATGCTGGCGGACGTCTCTCCGGGTGCCGGCACGACTTCCACCTTGTCGTGGGTGATCCTGGTGATTCGCCAGGCCGAAGAGCCGAGGAGGAATGTGTCTCCTTCTCGGGATTCGTAGACCATCTCTTCATCGAGTTCGCCCACGCGGCTTCCGTCAGGCAACGTCACCCGATACAGGCCGCGATCGGGGATCGTCCCTGGATTGGTGACGGCGAGTTGCCGGGCCCCGGGACGTGCGGACACCGAGCCGGTGGCTCGATCCCAGTTGATGCGCGGTCGGAGTTCGGCGAACAGGTCGGAGGGATAGCGACCGGAGAGCATGTCGAGTGTTTCGTCGAACACTTGGCGGCTCAGGTCTGCGTAGGGGCAGGCTCGACGAGTCATCTCGTATAGGTCATCGGCGAGGTGATCCCCGGTGACGGCCTGGGCGACGAGTTGCTGAGAGAGGACGTCGATGGGGTTTGCCGGGATCCGGGTCGGCTCCACGTTCTTCGACACCATCTCCTTCGCCACCACGGTTGCCACCAGCAGATCACCACGGTATTTCGGATAGATCTTGGCCCGCGAGACGCCCCCAACCTGATGGCCGGATCTGCCAACGCGCTGAAGACCTGAAGCGACGGAAGTGGGTGCCTCTACCTGAAGGACGAGGTCAACGGCACCCATGTCAATCCCGAGTTCGAGTGACGAGGTTGCGACTACGGCCTTGAGTGCTCCGCTCTTGAGGGCGTTCTCGATCTCGAGACGCTGCTCCCTTGCCACCGATCCGTGGTGTGCTCTAGCCAATTCCTCGCCGGCGAGGTTGTTGATCTCGGAGCAGACCCGCTCTGCCAGGCGACGGGAATTGGCAAAGACGATCGTGCTGCGATGAGCCTTGATCTGGTGGAGCAACTGCGGGTAGACGGCCGGCCAGATGGATCGTGTTGGAGTCCGATCGGGATCGAGCGGGTCGGGATCGCCAGGTTCGGTCATATCTTCGACAGGCACCACGATCTCGAGGTCGATCTCGCCTTCGTGGGGGACATCGATGATCTCGACTGGCCGGGGCGTCCATTCGTCGCCGTCGGGGTGTCCGCCCCCGAGAAACCTCGAGATGGCATCCAACGGTTTTTGGGTCGCGGAGAGTCCGATCCTTTGCGGAGGCCGGTCGGTGATCTCCTCGAGTCGTTCCAGGGAGAGGGCCAGGTGGGCTCCTCTCTTGGTGCCCGCCACGGCATGTACCTCGTCGACGATCACCCAACGAACCGACCTGAGCACGGATCTGACCGCCGATGTCAGCATCAGGTAGAGCGACTCGGGGGTCGTGATGAGGATGTCAGGCGGATGGCGCTCCATACGGCGACGATCCTCTTGTGGGGTGTCGCCGGTCCTCAGGAAGGTCTGGAGCTCCGGCAGTGGATCGCCGCCGAGCCGCTCGGCCGCGTGCCTGATGCCGGCGAGGGGCGCTCGCAGGTTCCGATCAACATCGTGTGCCAGCGCCTTGAGCGGGGAGATGTACAAGACGCGGCACCGCTCTGCCCGGTCGGGGACAGGTTCGGAGAGAAGCCGGTCGAGCGTCCAGAGGAAGGCAGCGAGTGTCTTCCCCGATCCGGTCGGCGCATGGATGAGAGTGTTGGCCCCGCTGGCAATGGCCGGCCAGCCCAAAGATTGGGCTTGGGTTGGCGTATTGAACGAGGCATCGAACCAGGTTCGAGACGCCGGTGTGAAGGCTTGCAGCGGATCCACACCTCGAAGGTATCAGGAGCAGGGGACAAGATGTCCTGGTAGTGGCCTAGGCCGTGAGCTCCAGGGGCAGTCGATCGATGGCTGCGAGCTCGAGAAAAACGTCTACGACTTGGGGATCGAATTGGGTCCCCGCATTCCCACGGATCTCCGAAACCGCATATTCGACGGGGAGGGCGGGTTGGTAGGCCCGGACCGAGGTCATCGCGTCGAACGCATCGGCTACCAGCACGATTCTGCTGAGGATCGGGATGGTGTCACCATCGAGGCCGAAGGGGTAGCCACCGCCGTCGTACCGTTCATGGTGGTAGAGGATCGCCTCGGCCACCTTGGGATCGAGCCGGTTTCGAGTCATGGCGAATCCCATTTCGGGATGGCGCCGCATCAATTCAAATTCGCCTTTATCCAGGGGTCCTGGCTTGCCCAGGATGCCGGGGTCCAGGTGAATCTTGCCAACATCGTGAAGGACGCCGGCAAGTGCGAGCCGGTCGAGGTCCTCTTCTCCGAGCCCGAGGCCGGTACCCAGGTCGACGGCAAGGTCGGATACACGATGCACGTGGCCGTGGAGGTCCTCGATGACATACTCCATGACCTCGATCAAGATGTCTTTTGGTATTTCCCGCATGTTTACCACCGACAGTCAAGTCTGCTCACTTTGCGCGCGCAATACATGGGCCTTTGGTCTCAATTGGCCGATGGCGCCCGCCACAGGCTTTTTGATAATCGGTAGCTATGGACCTGCCCTTGAACGAAACAAGTGGCGCAGTCCGATCAGCTGTGGTTCTGGAGGTTCTCCAGATAGGCGGCGACGGCGGCTTCGTGCTCGGGTGTCGAGTGCGCCACCGCCTGGAGTGCAGCGGAGAATTCGAGGAATTGATCCAGATCGGTGGTTCGTGCCTGCCGCAGAAGCCGCTTGGCCAGCACCACCGACGGCCTCGGCTTCGAAGCAATGGTGTGCGCCAGCTCCGTGGCTCTGATGCTGAGTTGGGAATCGGCGACGATCTCCAGGAGCACTCCCAACCTGAAGGCCTCTTCCGCTTCGACCGACCGGGCCGTCATGGCCAGCTCGGTGGCTCTTTGCCAGCCGACGACGCGAGGGAGTAGCCACGCCCCGCCGTCACCGGGGATGATCCCCATCTCGATGAATGTATGGGCGAAGCGGGCGCGAGAAGTTCCGAGGCGCAGATCGCAACCGAGGACGAGATCGAAACCCGCGCCGATGGCGGGGCCGTTTACCGCGGCAATCGTGACGAGGTCGGTGGTCGCCATGAAACGCGTTAGTTGCTGAATGCTGGTTCGGTATTTCTCCAAGATCTCGTATGGAGAGCCCTCGAACAGGCCTTCATTGTTGGCCATGTCCTTGACGTTGCCGCCCGCGGAGAACGCCGGGCCTTCGGCATCCAGGATCATGACGCCGATGTCCGGGTCGGTCTCGTGATCGTGGATGGCGTCGAGCAGGTCTTCGAGCATGCTGCCCCCGGTGAGGGCGTTGCGGATCTCGGGCTGGGCGAGGGTCACTACCCCAACCCCGCCTTCCGTTCGGGTTCGCACGGCGGTCATATCAGTCCAATGTCTCTTGCGGCTTCGACGAAGCGGGCGGCCCGGACCCGGTCCACCCGATTGCGGGGATCCGAGCCCGGTTTGATAGAGGATCCGACGATCACGGTGTCGACAGTGTCGGTCAGGACGCCGAGATTGTCGATGGTCGCTCCCGAGCCGGCCACGAGTCGAGTGCCATCGGGGAGTACTGCCTTGGCCCTTCGGGTCTGGTCCATGTCCGGGCAGGCGCCGGTCCCCGGGCCAGAAACGATGACAGCATCGGCCAGCCCGCGTTCCACCGTGTCGAGTGTCGCCTGGGCGATGTCGAGTCCGGCGGGCGGGGTGGCGTGCTTGACCAGCACATCGGCCCAGACCTCGATCGGGAGGCCGAGGTTGCGGATAGATCTCTGAACCAGGTGAGCCTTGCCCTCGATCGGCCCCTGGTCGGTGTACATCACTCCCGTCAGGACGTTGACTCTGATAAAGGCGCATCCGGTGGCGGCCGCAACAGCGACCGCGGAGAGAGCATCGTTGCGGAGAACGTTGACTCCGATCGGCAGCCCGGTCGCTTCGCCAACCGCCATGACGGCGGCTGTCATGGCAGCGACTGTCTCAGAGGGGACGGCGTCCGCGTAGAACGGGACATCGCCGAAGTTCTCGACCATCAATGACGGAAAGCCGGCTCCTGAGAGGTCGCTGGCATCTGCGAGGGCGGCGTCGACCACCTTCGACATCGAACCGGAGTAACCGGGGGAGCCCGGTAGGGGAAGAAGATGGACCATCCCCACCAAACGGGGGATGGGGGTCACAGGTATGCCCTGGCTACCTGAATCGCCTTTTCGGCGTGCTCTCCGGTGATCTTCAGCCGGGTGTCCTCCGGCTTCCGGCGATGAACTGCAACACGAGCCCAATCCGATGCCGAGCCCTTGATCAACTGATCGGTATCTGGGGGACCGTAGATCCACTTGGCATAACCGGGACCGATCACCTCGATACGAACCGGTTCGTAATCCTCCCCGAGACGTTTGAAGGCATAGGGAAGGGTCTTCCATCCGAGCCAGCAGATGTGACGGATACGAGGGGTGTCTTCGACCTCGATGTCGAGCGTGTCGTATATGTCGAGACCATGCATCCACGTTTCCATGAGACGGAAAGTGGCAAAGGTTCTGGCGCTCATATCCCCGGCGATCCACTCGATGCGATCCTCGCCGTTCATGTGAGAGAGAGGTTCAACGACCCGAGCACGTCCTCCGCGCCACCATTCGATGACGTCCTGGGGGCGCATCCCGCGGCCCTTCTTTATGGCTGCCTGGTATAGCGATTTGAGATCGGTGGCGTTCTGCCATTCCTTGACCCGATCGCCGCCGGCGATGGAGTCTGCACCGAGGTCTTCACCGTCCGCAAGATGGGAGATGGTGTCCCTGACCGTCCACGGTTTGTGGGGGGTGACGAGGTCCCAAACCTTGATCGGGATCCGCTGTAGGGACTGATCGAGGAACTGCTGTTCGGCTACCAGATCGGAGAGGATGTCGCGCACCCTCGGATTCTAATAGCCATTCCCGTTGTACTCCCAAGGCGAAGAATCGCCTACCAGGGCCTTTCTGCCTGTTCTTCTCCCATGGGTATTGGGATAAGCGTGGATTCAGGCAGATCGGCGATCTGGTTGAGCCGGTCGATCAATTGTCTCAACCTTCCGAATCCCTGCCGATCGAATTGGAAGGTGACGCGGTCGTAATCCAGGGCGTCATCGTCCTCTACCTCGGACGGAGTCGGGTCGGTGAGTTCGATCGATCCTCTGACGACGATGTCACTGAAATCCTCGTTGAGTATCTCCAACTCCTCCGCACTGGGGGCCTTGCGCAGCCGCAGGATCAGCTTGCCGGAGTGGTACCGCTGCGAGTGATAGTTCGAGTAGAAGTGGGTGATCTCCTTGCACGCTTCATCCGGATCATGGGTGTGCAGGAACAAAGAAAGGTCGGGTTCGGAGATCAGGCCGGCTTCTAGCTGGACACTGCGGACGAACTCCATCACGGGGTCCCAGTACCCGGTGCCCTCGGCATCGAGGAGCACAATTGGGTGGAGGTCGCTCTTTCCGGTTTGGACCAGCGTCAGGAGCTCGAACGCTTCGTCCAGCGTGCCGAATCCGCCGGGGAAGATGGCGAAGGCCTGGGATTCCTTCACGAACCCGAGCTTCCGGGTGAAGAAGTACTTGAAATTCACCGTCTTAGCCGAGTCGATGTAGGGATTGGGCTCCGATTCAAAAGGAAGTCGGATGTTGACGCCGTACGAGTTAGCCCTCCCGGCGCCTCGATTCCCGGCCTCCATGATTCCCGGTCCGGCCCCGGTGATCACGCCCCAACCGTTGTCGGCCATCAGGCGGGCGAATTGAACGGTTATCTCGTAGTTGGGGTCGGTTTCGGCGAGCCTGGCTGATCCATAGATGGTGACTTTCGGCTCCTCGTGCCGCGAGAAGACCAGATTGGAATAGCGCATCTCCTTGACGGCGGTGCTGATCAGCTTCAGGTCGCCTCTGGTGGCCCCATCACGGTGCAGCTTCAGAACGGTCGTGATGAGTTCTTCGATCAGGTCTTCGTTGCTGTTACCCGAAGCGTCCGCCACGAGAGATCGCAGGCGTTCATCGAGTTCGGTGTTGCCGAGGTCGTAAGCCATTGACTCCAAGGTACCCGTGCTCAGGACTTTGGCACCAACCCGACGGGCGGCTGATGGTCTCCAGGACGACATTGTGGGGACTGGCACGGTCAAGAAATAGCACAGGTTAGACAATCGTCTAGACCTGGGAATAGACCGGCATCCAACTTTGCTGAATGTCGAGAACGAAGACGTCCGCCACACAAAGGAGAAGAGGATGGACCACGAAGAAAAGACGGCACTGGTAACAGGCGCCAGCACAGGGTTGGGGTTCGAGGCCGCTGCCCAGTTGGCCGAAGAAGGGTTCGGCCGGGTGATAGTCACAGCGAGGACACCTGCCAAGGGTGGTGCGACCGTAGAACGGCTCGTTGCTCGCACAGGAATGGATGTCTTCGAGGCGATAACCCTGGACAACGACGTTCTCTCCACCGTCGACACCGCCGCCGATGAGTTGGCGCCGATGGGCGGGATTGACCTGCTCATACTGAACGCAGGCATCGCACCACCGGCCAAGCTCAGAAGGACAGTTGACGATCTGGATGCAGTGGTCTCATCCTCTCTCGTCGGTCATCACAGGCTGACCGTGAGACTGCTCGAACGCGGTCAGGTAAACGAGAACGCAAGAATTGTCATCGCCGGGTCCGAGGCGGCCCGAGGAGATGTCCCCATGATGCATCCGGCGGACATCAACGACTTTGCCGCCGAGCATTTCGATGGGGACCTGGAAGCGGCCATTGAGACTCAGATGCGCATGACGTCGCCAGCCCGGTACAAGGGCAACGACGTCTACGCCACCACCAAGCTGTTTGCGGCGTGGTGGGCAGCCGAGCTGGCGACGAGGCTTCCCAAAGGAGCGACTGTCAATGCCGTCTCTCCCGGAGCCACTCCCGACACC
>JAYEGJ010000080.1:0-10273 GCA_034658975.1 Actinomycetota bacterium | reverse complement strand
GCCTGAACCTCTTCGTCGAGGTAGGCCAGCAGGGTGAGCACATCCTGCGGCCGTTCGATGGCGGACCGCCAGAGCAGACGGGGATCAAGAGACTCGTTGTGTTGTGGCGAGACCACCACGAAGCCATATGAGGCGAGGTGTTCGGCCAGCCAGGCGTAGCTGCTGCTCGTGATCGCGAATCCGGGGGACAGGATCACCAGCGGATACGGGCCGTCCGACAGATTGGGTGTTGCTCCCGGATTGGCCTGTCCTTGATAGGTGGCGAGGGCGAGGGCGTTGTCGGCGCCGAGCATATTGAGCGCAAAGGCGTAGGTGAGCGAACCTCCCCTGGTGTCCTCCTCGAGTGCCGGGTACCACGTGCTAACTGGAATCGGCGCTTGCTCGACGGTCAGCCTGCGAACACCAACCGCATGCGGGCCCCTCTCGGTGAAGGAAGCCAGGCCACCACCGACATGACCTTCCCCGGCCGCCGGGGAAGGCAGCGCAAGCAGGTAGGCACTTGCCTGCGCTACCAGTCCGAAGAGCACGAGACCGGCAACGACTATGCCGAAGATGAGTCTGCACATCATTCTCCTCGATTCTCGCCAGCGTGCTCGATCGACCAGACCTAGAGCTGGGTCTCAGCCGCTTCGAGGGCCCGCTCGTGCCACTTCTCCTCGTCGACCCCCTTGATCAGGAGCCACAGGGCAAACACCAGCTCCCCAGGAACAGCGAGCACCAACACAACCGTCGACAGCACGTCGGTGAGGCCCGGAGCGACGATGACTCCGTAGCTCTGGGCGAAGTAGCCGATGCCGGCCAGCACCAACAGGACACCCGGAATCTTGGGAAAGAACCCGGACCGGTAGACCAGCCAGCCGAGCAGCACCAGATGGAGTGCGAAGAAGAAGCCCCACGTCAGCACCACGAAGTCGTTGGCTTCCTGGAAGAGGAGTGCGAGCGCATCCAATTGCTCCGTCTGGAAAGCCGCCAGATAGCCGGCACCACCGACCACCACCAGAGTGAGGATGCTGGTGAACAGGTTGCCTGCCGCCATGACCACACCCTCCGACGCCCTGGCGAACGCGGCCGCCAGGGACATTGACCTGCTCACTGGTCTCAGAAGGACGTACAGGATGCCGGCGAGCACGATCTCGATCAGAAAGATCGTTGCCTCCCCGGCCATGCCCCAGCGGAACAGGGTCAGGTTTGCGGCCACGTTTTGAGCGGTCGTCGCTGCATCGCCGGGCACGACGAGGATTGACCTGACCGAGGTGGCGAGGGGGTAGATGGCGAAGATCGCCAGATACAAGACACCGGCGACTCGCGTCAGTCTCTTCAACCTGTTCTTCCTGATCGTTCTCGCCTGGGTGTCCGGTCCGTTGGTTTCGATGGTTCCAGTTGGCATTGTTTCTCCTTTGTTCCATTTGCTGTGGGCTGGCCCACGTCGTGTCAGATGGTGATTACGGCTTTTCCTCGTGCGTGTCCCGCCTGGACGTAGTGGAGCGCTTCGGGGGTGTCGCGCAGGTCGTAGACGGCGTCGATGACCGGCAGTACCCTGCCGGTGTCGAGGAGCTCTCTCAGGGCTTCGAGGTCTTGGTGGTTCTGCTTCGAGAACAGGGGACGGAGCCGCTCGGAGACGAAGGGTGACAGCAGCATCGCCTTGGCGAAGCGTCCCATTCCGGTGATTGATCGCGGGTTGCCCCCTCCGACGACCACGTAGGTTCCGTTGGCTCTGAGGGCCCGCCTACTCGACGACAGGGTTTCTTTGCCCACCATGTCGAGGATCAGGTCGTAGCGGTATACGTGGCGGGTGAAGTCGTCACGGGTGTAGTCGATGACGTGGTCGGCCCCTGTCGAGCGGACCAGGTCGATGTTTCGGGTGCTGGCGACGCCGGTCACTTCCGCTCCAAATGCCTTGGCGATCTGCACGGCGAAGCTCCCTACGCCACCGGAGGCGCCGACGACGAGTACGCGGTGCCCGGCCTCGATCCTTCCTACATCCCGCAGCGCTTGGAGAGCGGCGACGCCGGTTGTTGGAGTAGCGGCGGCCTGTTCGAAGGTGAGATGTGCCGGCTTCCGCACGAGCATGGACGCAGCGGTGGAGGTGTACTCGGCGAAAGCCCCAGTGGTCCATCCGAGTATGTCATCCCCAGATTCGAGTGCGGTCACGTCTTTGCCGACTGCCTCGACTCGGCCGGCCACGTCGGTGCCGGGAATATTGTGTTTCGGTCTCGTCAGCCCGTATGTGAGACGTGCCGCGTACGGGATGCCTTCGACGGCGAGACCGTCGCCACGGTTGACACCCGCCGCGTGGACTCGGACGAGCACCTCATCGTCGCCCAACGGTGGTAATGGGAGGTCTCGGAACTCGAGCACCTCGGCCGACCCGTACCTGTCGTGGAAGATTGCCTTCATCGCGTCTCCTGGCTCGCCGTGTACATGAACCCACTTTCACCGACAGGTGTTGTGTCGCCGCGGTGACTCGGTTGAGCCTCAGTTGCGAGCCGGGAGGTGAGTAGGTGGGCGCCGGATGAGGGGACGGCTGTATCGTCGCTGTGTCCTCATGAGGGGCGATGTTGAAGTTGTTGCCCTACGAGGCCTGGTGAAATGGTTCGAGCATGAAGATCAGTGTCTTAGGTGTGGTTGGTGCGACCGCTGACGACGGCGCCCAGGTGGACGTGGGTCCGGCAAAATGTCAGGCCGTGCTGGCAGCCCTGGCGTTGTCGGCTGGATCCGCGGTGCCGGTGTGGCGGTTGGTCGAGTCGGTGTGGGGAGAGGAGCCTCCCCGCACTGCCGAACGCACCCTGCAGTCGTACGTAGCCCGCCTCCGCAAGGGCCTGGGCCAGGATGCGATCATTCGAACCGGTGACGCATACCGCCTGAACCTGCCTGCAGATTCGGTAGACGTCGTGCGTTTTGAGCGTTATCTCGATGATGGCCAGATCGAGGAAGGGTTGGCGGAATGGACGGGTACGCCGCTGGCCGGACTTGATGCACCGGGTCTCGACGCAGTGGTTGCCGGATTGACGGAACGGTGGCTCGGCGCCGTGGAACTCGATCTGGAACGCCGCGTTGAGGACGACCCTGCGGCTGTAATCGGCAGGTTGACCGAGCTCACCACCACCCAACCCTTCCGAGAAGGGCTATGGGCGCTGCTGATGACCGCGTTGTACCGGATCGGTCGCCAGGTCGATGCGCTGGCGGCGTATCGCACCGCCCGGGAGCATCTCGTCGAACAGCTCGGAGTGGAGCCCGGCCCGCGACTGCAGGAACTGGAGATGCAGATCCTGCGCCACGACGAGGATCTCGGTGTCGAACGAACGGAGTCTATTGGCGCAACAAGCCGGCCCACCGGGACGGTGACCTTTGGCTTCACCGACATCGAAGGCGCCTCCCGTTGGTGGACCGAGAGCAGAGTGGCGATGAGTAAGGCGATGACTCATCACAACGAGCTGGTCCAGGCCAGTGTGAACCGCCACAGTGGCCACGTGTTCAGCAGGGGCGGCGACACGTTCGGAGTGGCATTTCACACGGCCAGCAGCGCAGCAGAGTGGGCGACCCAATTGCAGCAGGAGATGGAATCCGAAGCATGGCCCGACGGAGTGAGGTTACGGCTGCGGATCGCCATCCATACCGGTGAGGCCGAAGAGCATGAAGGCGGCTACTTCGGTCCGGCCGTGAACGTGGCGGCCAGTCTGTCAGCTGCTGGCCACGGTGGCCAGACCCTGGTCTCCGCCGCCACCGCGAACGTCCTCGAGGGGATCGCGCTGCGGGATCTTGGTTCGTATCGGCTCGAAGACGTCGTCACCGAGCAGGGCGTTTTCCAACTCGGCGGCGACGAGTACCCGCCGTTACGCATCGAAGACCGCTTCCGCGGGAACCTTCCGCGCAGGCTAGGTCGATTGATCGGCCGCGGCGACGAGTTGGAGACGATCGCCGGTGCACTGACCACATACCCTGTGGTCACACTGGTGGGCCCTGGAGGGATCGGAAAAACGCGACTCGCCCTTGCCGCAGCCGGACGGGTCGAGTCCGGTGGCGACGCATGGCTGATTGAACTGGCCGACATAGCTTCTCCCGATCATGTTCCACATGCTGTGGCGGACACCCTGGGAGTGAGAGAACGCCCCGGACAGACCCTCACCCGATCCATCGTCGAGACCCTTCAATCGCGTGAAGCTCTCCTCGTATTGGACAACTGCGAACACCTCATCGAGGCGGCCGCCGAACTTACCCAATCCATCGTCCAGGGATGCGAGCACCTCCGAGTGCTGGCGACATCACGCGAACGTCTCGGCCTGACCAACGAACGGATCGTCACCGTCCCGCCCCTGGACCCGACGGGGTCGGCTGTCGAACTGTTCGAAGAGCGTGCAACGGCGGTGTCGCCTATATTCGACGCCCCTGGAAACAGGACTGCAGTCGAAGAGATCTGCCGTCGACTGGACGGCATACCGCTAGCCATCGAACTCGCCGCGGCTGCCACCACCACCCTGTCACCCACTGACCTGGTCGAACGGCTCGAACATCGCCTCCGGCTCCTGGACGGGACCCGACGCACCGGTGCCGATCGGCACCGGACACTGCGATCAGCCATCCAATGGTCCTACGACCTCCTCACACCCTCCGAACAGACCCTGTTCCAGCGACTCTCCATCTTCACCGGGCCGTTCGATCTCAACGCGGCCGAGACGGTCTCAGCCGACACAAGCGTCGACCCGATCGATATCGACAACATGCTCAGTCGCCTCGTGGAACAGTCGATGCTGGGTGTCGAGTCAGGACCTTTCGGCCGACGATTCCGGCTACTCGACCCAATCCGGGAATTCGGAGAAGAGCACCTAACAGAGAGCGGCCAATCAGACCTTGTTGCGGAACACCACGCCATATGGTGCCTCTCCGAGGTCACCGGCGTCCATCGGCTTCTCTCAGGTTGGGACGAGATCGAAGGCGTCGCCCGACTCACCGAGCTGTGGCCCAATCAACGAGCAGCGTTCGACTGGGCCTGCGACAACGGCGACCGCGAGCTCGCCCGGGCACTCGTCCGCCCGATCCTGTCCGAGATCGTGCTGAGGAGCAACAACGAGATCGGCGACTGGGTCGAACGCCTCCTCACCATCACCCCAGCCGACGACAAGGATGGGTTGGTCTTCGGGCTGTACTGGGCCGCCCACCGCTACGCGCTGACCCAGAACCCAGACGCCTACGAACGGCTCGTCGAACGCTACGGCGAACCGGATCACACCCTGATGCACCATGGTCGAGCCTTCGTCACCGGGGACTACCAAGGCCAGGCTGACTGGAGCCCAAAGGCGATAGAGGAGCTGCGGAGACAAGGTGACGACCACCTCGCCGAACGAGCAGAGATCAACGTCCCCACGGCATGGCTGAATCTGGGGCGGTACGAGGAATGCGACGCTCGCCTCGAGGAACTGCTCTCGCGATACCAAGAACAGGGCCCTCCCACCTTCATCAACTGGGCGCTCATGCTGCTCGGATACTCCGCCTCGTTCCAGGGCAGGCAGGATCAAGCAGACGCCTACTTCGAAGAGGCGATCGGCATCGAGCTCCCACAACGCACCTATACGCCCAACAAGCCGCTCGAAGCCCGCGCCGCCTTCCGGCGTGGCAACCGCTCGCGAGCATTCCACATCCTGCGTTCCCACATCGACGAACTCCTCAGCACCGACAACATGCAGGCCGGGAGCCTCGTCTGCATCGAGTTCACCAACATGATGACCCAGATCGGCCAGCTCACCGAAGCCAGCTGCATGCTGGATTACCTCGAAACCACCGGCATCCTCGACGCCCCAGCCTGGCGCTCCCTCATCGACGACTCAGCAAAGATCATTTCCTCCTCCGATGACATCCGTAGCGGCCCGAGCCGCGAAGTCGTCATCGACGACCGGCAAGCCCTCGAATACATGCGCGAAGTCCTCGAACAACTCGCAGACGGCCAGTACGCAGCGGGCTGATCCACTCGAAAGCTCCTCAGGTGCAGCCGGCGGACTCTCACTCCCAGGCGTTTCGAGTCCCCCCAGTGAGTCTTCAGCGCCTTCACTGCAAGCTCCTGTTCCTGAGCTGATGCCAAGACGCTTCGATCGTCGTGTCGGCCTCGCCGTGGGATAGGGTCCCAACGTCCCACACCAGGGAGCACACATTCTTAAGCAGCCAGATCAGTTCCAGTGGTCGCGGAATCGACTGTTCCGCGTTGCAGTGCTATCGGTCCTTCTACCGGGTTGGGAAGGTACAAACCGCCGGCATCGGCGACCGCTGCAGGCTCTCAATAGGGACTCAACCGAATCACCGCGGCGACACAACACCTGTCGGTGAAGGTGGCTTAACCAGAAAGCCCGCGGCATCGTTATGCCGCTTCTCGATGAAAGGCCCTCGAAATGGCATCAGATAA
Source organism: Actinomycetota bacterium (assembly GCA_034658975.1). GTDB lineage: Bacteria > Actinomycetota > Acidimicrobiia > Spongiisociales > ZC4RG35 > SZUA-217. The sequence continues at coordinate 3,882 of JAYEGJ010000080.1, read as the reverse complement.
GGCACATGAGGATTCGACTCGACGAGGTCACGACCACACGGCGATGCTCGCAGCCAATGAAAGGGCTCTAAGGGTCAGTCTCTGGCTGACCGGCATCTACTTCCTGATCGAGGTCGCCCTCGGATTCGCGAGCGGATCGGTGGCGGTGATCTCCGATGCGCTGCACACCTTCTCCGCGGTGGGTGGCGTACTTCTCGCGTTGGTCGCCGGACGGATCGCGGCAAGACCTGCGACGCGGTATCGGACATTCGGTTCAATCCGAGCCGAAATCATCGGCGCGATGCTCAACGGGTTCTTCCTCATCGCTATGGCCGCGGTCGTCATCTTCATGGGATTCCGCAGACTCCTCAACCCTGCAGAGCTCAACCCGACCTTGATGCTCATTGCCGCAACCGGAGGGATCATCACTGAGGTCGTCGCCCTCCGGGTCCTCTATTCCGGTCAGAAGGACAACCTGAACATGCGAGGCGCCTACTGGCACGTTGTGCAGACCTTCGTCGGCAGCCTGCTCATCATCATCGCTGCAATCGTCGTGACACTCACCGATTTCGTCGCGATCGACCCGATCCTGGGGATCGCATTCGGTTTCGTCCTGTTCTGGGCCGCATGGGGCATCACTCGAGATTCCCTCCGGGTCCTGATGGAGACGGTTCCCACGGACGTGGACCTTCCCCCGGTTGTCGCCGAACTGACGTCAATCGACGGGGTGGAGAACGCACACCACGTGCACGCCTGGGCACTGACCACAGGGCGGAACCTCTTCTCGGCCCATCTACTCACCACCGAAGACGCCGACCCCCGGTTGACGCTTGCACGTGCACAGTCGATCGTCCGCAACGACTTCGGGTTCTTCTTCTCGACCATCCAGATCGAGACCGAGTGCGAGGAACACGACGCCGCCGCCGCGATTGACTTCGCCAACACCGACCACGCCGACCACGCCGACAACGAGAACACTCCGGCCGACCAAGTCGGTCGGACTCCCACCAAACCGGAGCAGCACTAGAACAATCCGAGTGCTTGACCGGTTCGATTGCTGGTTCTCTTGTTCTTCTACCGATCCTTCTTCCGGGTTCCGAAGGTCGGAACCCGGAAGGAGAAGGAACCGTGAAAGGCTATGTAGCAAACAAGGGAGACCGCTGGTATGCGGTCATCTACGAAGGGTTGGATCCGGTCACCGGCAAGGAACTCCGTAGTTGGCATTCCGCAGGTACGAGCCGTGAAGAGGCAGAGCGGCTCGCTGCTCGTCTCGCCAAGGAGTTGAACGGCCGCAACGACGAAGGACGATCACTCACGTTTGGCGCCTACCTGACCACCAGATGGTTGCCAGGCAAGAAGATCGAGTTGGCACGCTCGACGTGGGATGGATACCGGCGCAAGATCGACAGGCACATCCTCCCCACCCTCGGCACGGTGTCGATCCGGCGTCTGCGTCCTCATCATCTCGAAGCGCTCTATGACCGGAAGCTCCATCCGACCGACGGACGCAAACCCTTGGCACCCAAGACGGTGTTGGAGATCCATCTCATCATCCGTGGCGCTCTCAACGACGCGGTGCGTAGAGGGATCGTGACACGCAACGTCGCGTACGTGGCTCACGCACCGAAGCTCAGAGCGATCCCCAAGGTCGAACAGCAAGCCTGGACAGCCCAACAGTTACAAGGGTTTCTCCGTGAAGCAGCGGGACACCGGCTGTTCCCGGCCCTGTGGTTGATTGCGACCACAGGGTTGCGACGCAGTGAACTGCTGGGTCTGCAATGGAAGGATGTCGACCTCGAGAAAGCGACGCTGTCGATCAACCGTGGGCTCGTCTCTGTCGGCTACGACGTACACGAATCGCGAGGCAAGACAAGTAACTCGCGCCGAGCAATCGACCTTGATGCCACGACTGTCCAGGTGCTCTCGGCATGGTGTGACTGGCAACGGACCGAACAGGCCGTCGTCGGGATCAAACCGACACGCTGGGTGTTCACCACCGCCACCGGCAAGCCGATCCATCCCCACTCGATCTCACAGACATTCGAGAGGATCGTCAAACGATCCGGAGTCCCCAGGATCAGACTGCACGACCTCCGCCACACCCACGGCACGCTGCTCATCAAAGCCGGCATACCCGTGAAGGTCGTTTCGGAGCGGCTCGGACATGGCAACCCAGCGTTCACCATAGACACCTACCAGCACGTCCTCCCAGGCATGCAAGCCGAAGCGGCCCGAATGTTCGAGAGCCTGATCACACCGGAGGCTTCTACCGGCTGACCTCGGTAGAACACCCGGTAGAAGGGAGAAGACGACCAACCCCGCTACGCTAGAAAACCCTTGGAAATGTAGGTATTCCAAGGGTTTTCTTCGTAGCGGGGGCAGGATTTGAACCTGCGACCTTCGGGTTATGAGCCCGACGAGCTACCAGACTGCTCCACCCCGCGTCGTGTGGATCATGAATTGTACGACTCCTCGAATCCTGTGCCAATAGGATCACGAAAGAAAGCTCCAGCGTTTCTATATTGACTAACGGTCGTTAGTTAATATCATAATACAGATGAACAGAGTGGGCTTTCGACTGCGCCAATTCCGCCAGCTACTTCGGATGTCACTTACCGATGTCAACGAGAGCACCGGAATCAGTCGCGCTCAGATCTCGCTGATCGAGAACGGGAAAGCGGACCCCCGCATGTCAACGGTGATGCGGCTACTTCACTGCTACGGGCGCGGTCTCGCCGACCTCGAGCCCTCCCCGCCTGAGCGCCTCCACCTCGAGGACGCAATCCGGGATGCCCACCGGGCTTCAGCACGGCTGACAGCTTCCGCACTCGGTCCGTCCGACCCGCGATCACGACTCGATCGCAAGGAGCAACTCGGTCAAGACGTTCGCGATGAGCGCGCAGCGCTCGCCACACGACGATGAGAGATCTGGCCGCTTCCCGGCGGGCCCTCGCCGAAGCCGAGCGAGCCATGGACCAAGAGATCGCTCGCAGTATGTGGCTGGCCAAGGCGGCCGACTACGCCGTCAATGATGCTGCCGTTCTCGTAGGAGGCGCAGCAGTCAACCTCCATACCGGCTCCTATCGTCCCACCGATATCGACCTCTGCGCCTACCTCGACCCCGAAGACCGTGAGGCCATGTCGGAGGTCGGGTTCCACAACACCCAAGGGGACCATTTCAGCTATACGTTCGCGGATGGCGAAACCTGGCTACTCAAATCCACCGACACACAGGTGGACGGCGACGTGGCGATCGTCGTACTTGGCGAGCAGGACTCCTTGACCGTCATCAGTCGAGACTCGGTGGTGGTTGACCGCCTCATACAAGCCAGCGATAACACCAAGATCACTTTCGACGATGCGGTGCGCCTGGGAGTGGCACTCGGCGACACGATCGACTGGGCCAGAGTCGAGGCCGAGATCGAGGTGCGACACAGTCTCGAGCCTGGCCTCGGATTGCCCCGAGTCCTCCGGCGCGTCCGACAGGCGGTCGATTCCAGCCTGTGAGAACTAAGCCGCATCCAGCGTCAACGGCGAGACGGCGGCGATGTGCTCGAAGTCCGTGTCGGCCGCGAGAAGAGGCACCTTCTGCCCAATCGCAACTGAGGCGACCAGGAGGTCGTTGGTGTTCGCTGGGGTGAACCCGTTCTGGCGGCAGCGCACGTAGAGCTTGGCGGCCGTCTCGTAGTCGACAAGCGGTCGCACGGGCAGCATCGTGCACCGATTCATGAACGCCCAAATCTCGCTCCTCGCCTCCGAATCGGGGGCGCCCATCAGAAGCTCCATAATCACCACGTCCGTTGTGGCAAGAGGTTTCTTCCCGGCGATCAGCTCGTCGACCGACTCGCAAGTCGACGAACCGGTGTCTCTCAGGAACTCGATCCAAGCCGACGTGTCGACGAG
>JAYEGJ010000079.1:0-2047 GCA_034658975.1 Actinomycetota bacterium | reverse complement strand
ATCACGGCCCCCCGGTTTACGGGCATCGCAGGCCTTTCCATCATTGTGGTGGGGTTTCTGATTTCGATCGTGAACGCCACCATCGATACGCCGAGCATGTTCATCTCCATGACCCTCCAGCCTTTCATATTCGTAGGCCTGGGACTGTTGCTTTACCACATTGGACAGCACGTCCACGCCATGAATCAGAACGCAATTCTTATGGTGGGAAATATGGGCTCAGCCGATCATGGTGCATCAGATTCAGGTTGACCGGGTTGGCACCCACGCCTTCCATGAGCTCGTCGAGATCGGTGTGGGTGTCGGCGTCGGCTGTTACGACCCTGGAGGCGTGGCTGCGTCGAAGAAGGCGTACGGGGGTAAGTCCGATGTTGTCGCCTAGTTGCATGATCGGCAGGATCTCCAGGACCCGGCTCCCACAGCTGAGACTCAATTGGCCCCTAGTAGACACGGACCAACGCGCTACCTCATGATGTCCATCTGCATGAACTCGTTGGCCCGCCGGAGTGTGGCCGGTGCCTCTCCGACCGGCGCCAACAGTTCTGAGGCCTCGCTCTTCGTTATCAGGCGTGGCGAGGTGAGCTCGAGCTCCTCGTCACCTACCTTGAGACGGGCGGCCCCCGCAGCGAGGACGTTCTTCACCCAATCCGAGTCCGAGCCATATCTGAGAATGAAGAGGTAGCCACCATCAACGGGCTGAGCATCGAGTGGTACGCGGTACACATTTCCCGAGGATCGCCCGACGTGGGTCAGCACTGGGCGAATCCCTTTCTTGATCTCGGCCTCGTTGAAGAATCAACTGTTTAGACGTGCCAGCCACTTTGGGGCCATGTTGTACCTCCTGTCTGCAATGGTGGATCTTGTCCCCGCACTGCTGGGGTCCGATTTGTCTACCGGAACACCTCCCCGAGCGGCTTGCCGAGTTCGGTGTATTCGACGACCCCTAGTTGTTGGAGGAATCCCAGGTCGGCATCGACTTCCCATCCTTCGGCGAGCTGGCCGTCCTTGAGACGCCAGATGAAGACCATGTTGAGGGTGACTTCCTTGCCTGTAGGCGGCAGCGCGGCGCCCATGAGATTCCATTCCCCTTTATGCGTTCCCGTCGCTTCGACGAGAACCCAGACCTTGTCGTCTTCGGCGATGATGTCTTCGATGGCTTCGTACCAGTCGGGAAACGCGTCGAACGCCATGGTGAAAAGCTGTTTCATATGTTCGCGGCCTTGCTGTTCGAAGACGTGGTCGTAGTAGTCCTCTGCGACCAGTTCGTCGAAGATCTCGAGCTCTCGGTTGTTGTAGGCCTCCATGAACCTTTGCACGATGGCCTTGTTCTCCTGTGACGACATGACTTCGTTTCTCCTTTCGACAGTGGTTGATCAGGTCTTGCAGATGTGGGGAGTTCGTCTCGCTTCGCCCATGGGAGGGCCGGTTGGGAGCGCAGGCCAACGGACAGGCGTGCTGACTCTCTGGGAGTAGCCCACTTCCGGCGACCGTGTGATCGTATGCGACGCTTCTCTAGGTTCGCGGTGAAGGGCTGATCGGAGGTTCAGATGGATAGTCAGTCGTCGACGTCGTAGGTCAAGCAGTTTCGCCTGGTGGTTGAGGCTGAGGATTTCGATGAGGCGGTATCGTTCCATCGAGATGGGTTGGGTCTGACGGAGGAGTTCTTCGTCGAGAGTGAGAGTGGTGCTCGGGTGGTGGCTCTGCAGGCGGGTCGGGCAAGGCTCGAGATCATCAATGGGGTGCAGCGCCGGCTGATCGACCAGCTCGAAGTCGGTGACGAGGTGAGTCGCCCCATTCGCGTTGCCTTCGAGGTTGCCGATGCGGACCGGATGACCAACGAGCTGGTGATGGCTGGGGCGGACTTGATTGTCTCGCCGACCGAGACACCGTGGGGTTCTCTGAATTCGAGACTCGAGGCGCCGGCGGGGCTGCAGATAACGCATTTCGAGGAGTTCGAAGCCACCGACTGTCTCTTTCAGCCGTCCATGCAGCGGCGACAAGGGATGCAACGGTCGGTTTGGGGCCATCATGTGTTGTCCTCGCCAAT
>JAYEGJ010000078.1:0-10388 GCA_034658975.1 Actinomycetota bacterium | reverse complement strand
AAGTGCTTGAGGATCTCGGAGCCCCGAGGCGTATGTGCCACCTCAGGATGGAACTGCACGCCGTACAGGCCACGCTCCCGGTTCTCCATCGCCGCAACCGATGCACCGTCGGTCGAGGCCACGCAGGCAAAGCCGTCGGGGACGCTTGTCACCTCATCGTTGTGGGACATCCAAACCGACTGGGAGGCAGGAAGATCACGCAAGAGAACCGAGTCACCGGTCACCTCCAATGCCGTGCTCCCGAACTCGGCGTTGCCGGTATGGGCCACCTCACCTCCGGCCAGGTCGGCCAGGAGCTGATGGCCGTAGCAGATACCGAGGATCGGGACGCCCGCATCGATGATCTCGGGATCCATCCGGTAGGCGTCCTCGGCGTGAACCGACGCGGGGCCGCCGGAGAGGATAAGGCCGATCGGCCGGCGCTCCCTGATCTCGGCCGCGGTGATATCCCGAGCGACGATCTCTGAGTGGACATGGGACTCGCGCACACGACGAGCGATGAGTTGTGCGTACTGGGCACCGAAGTCGACGACCAGGATGGTCGGCTCGCGTTCGGCCGTCATCCCATCCCGACCTGCTGAGAGCGTTGCAACGATTTGCCTTCCGTTTGGAGCGACGGGGCGATCATCACCTCTGCCTTCTGGAATTCCTTGACGTCGGAGTATCCGGTGGTCGCCATGGACACCTGAAGCGCCCCAAACAGGTTGAGCTTGCCGTCGTTCTCATGAGCCGGACCGACAAGGATCTCTTCGAGGGTTCCCCGATCGCCGGTCTTGACCCTGGCACCGCGAGGAAGGGTCGGGTGGAACGTTGCCATTCCCCAGTGATGACCCCTGCCGGGAGCCTCTGTGGCCGAGGCGAGGGGTGAGCCGATCATGACCGAGTCGGCACCACAGGCGATTGCCTTGGCGACGTCTCCGCCGGTTCTCATCCCACCATCGGCGATCACATGAACGTAACGACCGGTCTCGTCGAGGTAGCGGATCCGTGCTCCGGCCGCATCGGCAATAGCGGTCGCCTGGGGCACTCCGACGCCGAGAACACCGCGGGTCGTGCAAGCGGCACCCGGACCGACCCCGACCAGGACGCCCACGGCGCCGGTTCGCATCAGATGGAGGGCTGTTGAGTAGCTGGCGCAGCCTCCCACGATCACGGGCACCTCGCAGTTGGCGATGTACTCCTTGAGATTGAGGGGCTCCTCCCGGCTCGACACATGCTCGGCCGAAACCACGGTTCCCTGGATGACCAGGACGTCGAGTCCGCCCTCGAAGGCATGCGGAGCCCATTTCGAGACACGCTGCGGCGTGAGGCTTGCTGCTGTGACGATGCCCGCCGACTTCATCTCGGCAACTCGCTGACCGATCAGATCAGGCTGTACCGGCTCGAGATAGATCTCCTGCATCCGCAGAGTGGCCTTCTCGTTGTCGAGTTCAGAAATCTCCTCGAAATACGGCTCCGGGTCCTCGTAGCGAGTCCATAGGCCCTCGAGATTGAGCACGGCGAGACCGCCCAATTGACCGATCCTGATGGCCGTTGCAGGGCTGATGGCCGAGTCCATCGCCGATCCCATCATCGGGAGGTCGAACTTGAAAGCGTCGAGCTGCCAGGAGATGTCTACGTCGTCAGGGTCCCGAGTTCGTCTGGATGGGACGATTGCGATGTCGTCGAAGCCGTAGGCCTGACGACCGGATTTACCAATGCCAATATCGATTTCCATGAAGATCCTCCAGCGCTTTGCCGCAGCGTAACAGTGCGCAGGAACAGGTCACATGTAGTCTCCCCGCCGGTGGTCAAAGCCTGGACGTTCGTCGATTTCATCCTCATCTGGCTCGGCGGCTTCGTCGGAACCGGGGTGTTCTTCGCCATCGGACTCCTCTTCGAAAGCAACGACATCGCCTTCGTCCTCGCTCTGGCCGGCCAGTACATCGGCAATCTCGGAGTGCTTTGGCTCATCAAGCGCCGAAAGGAAGATGGTGATCTCGGCTTCTCGATCGAAGCCGGAGACATCTTCTACATCGGGATTGGGCTGGCACTTCAGTTCGTGATGGCCCTCGCCTTCCTCCCGCTGACCCAATGGCTCTTCCCCGACGGGCAGCCGCCGCAAGATGTGGCCGAGATACTTGCCGATGCCGACGCCTCGATGCTGATTCGGCTCAGCCTGATCCTCGCTGCCGTCGTCCTGGCGCCGGTCACCGAGGAGATCGTCTTCCGCGGGGTCTTGCTGCGCACCTTCGAGCATCGATCCAAGACGTTCGTGATGGTCGCCACGGCAGCGATCTTCTCGGCGGTACACATCCTCGGTCTCGACACAGACAGACTGCTGGCGTCGGCGGTAGTCGTCCTGCCTCCAATCTTCATACTCGGCCTGATCCTGGCCTGGGTCACCCTCCGCACGAAACGGTTGGGACCGGCGATCTTCCTTCATTCGGGATGGAATCTGCTCGCCGCCTTCGTGCTGCTCTTGCCACCGGAGATTCTCGAAGGGGCGGCCTGAACCTCTACCGCCTGATGGCCTTGATGATCGCCGAGTGCAGCCCGTTGGCGACGCTGTGGGTGGACTCGACCGAGATATCCGTGAAGCCGGCGCCAGCGAGTCCCGACTCGTACTCGGCGAAGCTGAGGGCCCCGGCGATGCACCCGACCCAGCTCCCCCGCTCGAGACGGTCGGGCTCCGAGAGATCGTTGTCGGCCACCACGTCGGAGATCCCGATGCGGCCACCCGACTTGAGGACACGATGCATCTCCGAGAAGACGGAAGTCTTGTCGGCAGACAGGTTGATGACGCAATTGGAGATCACGACGTCGACCACACTGTCGTCGAGGGGAATCTCCTCGATGACACCCTTGCGGAACTCGACGTTGGTGACACCGGCTTCGGCCTGATGCTTGTGAGCCAGATCGAGCATCTCGTCGGTCATGTCGAGCCCGTACGCGAAGCCAGTTGGGCCAACACGCTTGGCCGATAACAGCACGTCGATGCCGGCTCCAGACCCGAGGTCGAGAACAGTCTCTCCGGGCATCAACTCCGCTACCGCAGTCGGATTGCCACACCCGAGAGATGCCAGGGCCGCCCCGTCCGGGATGTCGGATAGCTGGCCAGCCTCGTAGAGCCACGTCCCGAAATCGCCGGACTCTGTCGATTCGACTGCCTCGGACCCACAGCACGAGGACTCAACGCTCAGGGCGGCGTCGGCATAACGCTCTCGCACCTTCTCACGTAATTCGACAGTGGACTCGGTCATCCGGATACCTCCGCATATATCGACATCTATCGATACGATAGTATCGGGTCGTATCGATAGATGTCAATGCGATAGGCGTTCCGTCGGAGTGACGCTTTTCTCGAGGCTGTTAGCCCCGGATATGGGTCTAACTACCTGAGGTTCCCAGAGCCAACCGGGTGAGGAGGGCGTCGAGAGAGCCCTGGGAGTCGGCGATGACGAAGGGGTGGCTTTGCATCCCCACCGCCTCGGCGCCCCGGCAGTTCACCGGAAGGTCGTCGACGAACAGGCACTCGGTCGGTGACACCCCGAGGGCGGCGGCAGTGGCCAGGTAGGGCTCGGGAGCGGGCTTGCGTGCCCCGACGGTGACGGAATCGATGATGGAGTCGAACACCTCGCCGCGTTCCCAGGTCTCCCACCAGTTCTCGCCGAGCCACCGGGAAGCGTCGTTGGTGAGCAGAGCCTGACGATGCCGCCGCCGGTCGATCTCCTCGATGGCCAACCAGGTCTCCGTCCTCGTCTCTCCGAGCCAGTCCAACTCCCTTGGAGGATCGAAGTCGATCCCCTCCGCTTCGAGACGGGCCCGGACGACCGTCACGTAGTCCGGCTCGTCGAGGCCGCCATCGAGCATGCTCTGATAGTCGGCGTCCGCGAGCCTTCCCGTCGGTCCGAGGGGGATTCGCTCGAGAGGCCAGCCGCGTTCCTCCCCCACGTCGAGCATGAGTTCGGTGAAATATCGGTAGAGGATCCCACCCATATCCCAAACGACATGGGGTAGCTGACTCACGCGTCCCTCTCCCATTCCCGGGCATGCTCCAAGAGTTGCTCCCTTATCGATCGAGGCGGCTTGGGATCGGGCACCTCGACCATGATCACTCCGTCTTCGACCGCGACGGGGTACGCCTCTTGTCCCTTGCCGGGCATGTCGACGCGTTGGCCGGTGGTGACCTCATACCGGTGGAGATGCCATGGACAGGTCACCACACCATCCCTGACCACGCCCTCCTCGAGGGGACCGCCGGTGTGAACACACGAAGCGTTCATGGCGTGCAGATGCCCATCGATGTTGAACACGACCACTTTGCGATCACCGGAGAGGGCACTGACCCGGTCACCGGGGACGAGATCCTCGGCTCGGCCGGCCTCGATCCGCATCTAGCGGTCAGACCTTCATCACGACGGACTTGGCCTCCGTGAAGAACTCATAGGAGTAGGCACCGCCCTCACGTCCCAGTCCCGAGGCCTTGTAGCCGCCAAACGGTGCGCGGAGATCGCGGACAAAGAAGCAGTTCACCCACATCGTCCCCGTCTTGACCTCACGGGCGACACGGTGCGCGGTGTTGAGGTTGGTGGTCCACACCATCCCGGCCAGCCCGTAACGAGACTCGTTGGCCATATCGATGGCTTCGGAGACGGTGTCGAAGGGCATCACCATCTCGACCGGCCCGAAGATCTCGTCCTGGCAGGCCTGCATGGAGTTGTCGGCGTCGGCGAAGATCGTGGGGGCCACATAGTTGCCGGCGCCGAGTTCGCCGTCGGTCACCTGATGGCCGCCGGTCATCAGCTTCGCTCCCTCGTCCCGAGCCAGCTCGATGTAGGAGAGAACCTTGGAGAGGTGCTCCTTCGACACCAGCGGCCCTACCTGTGACGACTCGTCGAGGGGGTTGCCCACCGTCCACTCCTGGGCACCGTCTACCAGACGTGCGAGGAACTCGTCGTACACCGGTCTCTGCACGAGGATGCGCGAGCCCGCCAGACAGACTTCACCCTGATTGGTGAAGATCCCCTTGAGCGACCCCTCCACGGCCTCATCGAGATCGGCGTCGGCCATGACGATGTTGGGGGATTTGCCGCCCATCTCGAACGACAGCTTCTTCATGGTGTCGGAGGTGGCTCTCATGATCGCCCGTCCGGTGTTCGACTCCCCCGTGAAGGTGATTGCGTCCACGTCGGGATGGGTGGTCAGGGCCTCCCCGGCACTGTCGGGGCCAAACCCGTTGACCACGTTGAAGACACCATCCGGAATCCCCGCGTCACGGAAGATCTCACCGAGGATCGAGGCAGTGATCGGAGACTGCTCGGCAGGCTTGGCGACGACGGTGCACCCAAAGGCGAGGGCCGGAGCCACCTTCCAGGTGAGCAGCATCAGGGGGAAGTTCCACGGTGAGATGGAGCCGACAACGCCGAGCGGCTCCCGCAATTCGAATGTGAAGATGTTCTTCGATGGCTGGTCCCATGCCTCGGTGCCGGCTTGGGTGGCGTAGTCGGCGAAGAAACGGAAGTTGTGCGCCGAACGAGGCATGTCCTTCGACCTTGCGGCGGTGATGGTCTTGCCCATGTCGCGGGTCTCCCACTCCGCCAATTCCTCGAGTCGATTCTCGATGCCGACGGCCACCCGGTGGAGTGCAGCGGCCCGATCAGCCGCGTGAAGGGATGACCACTCGCCGAATGCCCCGCGGGCGGCCGCCACGGCAAGATCCACCTCGGTGGCTCCACCCTCGGCGACGGTGGCTATCGGAGAGTTGTCGATCGGGGAGATGGACTCGAACGTCGCACCGTTCGCCGAGTCGACGAACTCGCCTCCGATGAAGTGTTTGACGTCTCTCACGATTGACGTTCCTTCTCCTGGCGTCGCTCTTCGAGGACCGTCGTCCACGGTTTGCCGGCCACGCCGTACTGGTGGGGCTTCATCTCATTGACAACGACCCGGACCGTCTCGAGCGGGGCTTCGAGACTCGACGCGATCGCTTCGGAGACGGCTCCGATCATCTTCTCAACCTTCTCCTCGGGCCGCCCTTCCATGATGTCGATGTATACCAGTGGCATTTGTCCTCCTAGGGGTATGCGTTAGACAACTCGAAACCGTGCTTCACCAATCCGATCGATTTGCGCGCGCACCAGCATTCCCCGGTCGAGGTCGACGGGTGCGGTCAGACCACCCGAGATAACCAGATCCCCGGCCAGGAGACCTCTGGTGCGCGCTCGTCGTGCCATCCAGGCCACGGCCTCTGCCGGGTCGTCGAGAGCGGCCGCGCCGGCGGCCGTGTGGACGACATCTCCATCTACCGACAACACCACCCCGAGCCGGGCCAGGTCGAGATCGGTCGGGGCCACCGCGGCATCGCCAACCACCAGCAGCCCGGCCGACGAGTTGTCCGCGATGTTGTCCAGGATCTCGAACCGAAAGTCCCGGAATCGGGAATCGACGATCTCGAGACAGGGGAAGACGGCGGTGGTCGCTTCCAGGACATCCGCTGCCGTGCAGTCCCTGGGTAGATCTGCGCGGAGCAGGAAGCCAATCTCCGGCTCGACCTTGGGATGGATCAGCTCTTCGAGATGAACCATGTGGTCATGGACGAGCATCGAGCCGGTGAGCCAGCCGTAGTTGGGTGAGTCAACTCCCATGGCGCGTTGCATCGCCCGGGAAGTGAAGCCGAGTTTGCCGCCGACGACGGCGTCGCCCCCTTCCCGCCGAAGCTCAATGCCCCTGTTCTGGACCTCATAGGCCCGGTCGAGGTCGAGGCCGGGGACACGCGAGGTCAAGGTGTCGACTTCGGTCCGGATCAGTCGGGCCCTGTGGAGTTCATCGGCAAGACGGTCGGTCTCTGGCGTCCGATCGACCGTCAGGGCGTCAGTCACTCTGCTGTCAACTCGACAGAACCGATGTGGTCGAAGCTGGCACGGAGGAGGTCCCCAGGCTCGATCGGGACGGCGGCGGTCCAAGCGCCCGCAAGAACGGTCATCCCGGCGGGGAGGATCTTCCCCCGCTCGTGCAGCTTCCTCACAAACCACGCCACCGCGGCGGCCGGGTGATCCATCACCGAGGCTCCGGCGGCGGTCGCAACCAGCTCGCCATTCTTCTCGAAGACACAACCGGTAACCCTCAGATCCCGTGGAGGCTCCACCGGCTCCCCGAGGACAAAGCCGGCGGCGGATGAGTTGTCGGCAGTGACATCGGCCAGAGTGAAGCGATAGCCCGAGAATCTCGAGTCGAGGATGTCGAGGGCGGGTGCGATGGCGTCGGTGGCGGCGATCACCTCGGCAGTGGTGACGTTCGGTCCTTCGAGCTCCTTGCCAATGATGAATGCCACTTCCGGCTCGGCTCGGGGCTGGATGTAATCGTCCACCCTGGCAGCTCGCACGACCCTCATCTCATCCGTCATCCACCCGTACAGGGGCTCGGAGACATTCATCTGCTGCTGCTTGGCAGTGGAGGTCAGACCAAGCTTGGCCGCCGCGATCCCGGTGCCCGAGGCGAGGTGCCGGGCGACGATCTCCTCCTGTATCTCGTAGGCCGAGTCGACGGTCAGCTCAGGATAGATCTCGGTGAGAGGCGAAATCGCGGTGGTCGTCCTCACCGCGTCCCATATCCGGTCGGCGAGTCCTGAGGGGTCCATGACTATCCGTCCGAGGCCTGAGACTCTGCCGCCTGCCTCTCCAGTTCGACTGCGACGTCGATGATCATGTCCTCCTGGCCACCAACGGCCTTTCGCCTGCCCAATTCGAGAAGAATGTCCTTCGAGTCCACACCGAACCGCTCCGCGGCGCGCTTGGCATGGAGCAGAAACGATCCGTAGACCCCCGAGTAACCGAGGAGCAACCCATCCCGGTCGATGACCCCCTGTGTGGGGTGAAGCGGGCGGACGACCTCCTCCGCCACGTCCATGACGGTCAGCGGGTCAACTCCGGTTTCGACCCCGGAGCGCTCGAAAGCGGCCACCAGGATCTCGGTAGGACAGTTCCCCGCTCCAGCTCCCAGACCGGTTGTGCATCCGTCGATCTGGTCGACTCCCTCCTCGAGGGCGGCCATCGAGTTGGCCACGGCGAGGGAAAGGTTGTTGTGGGCATGAATCCCGACTTGAACGCCCAGATTGGCCTTGAGCACCGAGACCCGGGCGCGGGCATCGTCGATGGTCATCGCTCCGGCGGAGTCGACGACATACACGCAGTCTGCCCCGTAGGACTCCATGAGCTTCGCCTGCACCAGCAGATCCTCGGGCTCGATCATGTGGGACATCATCAGGAATCCAACCGTTTCCATCCCCAGATCCTTGGCGAGGGCAATGTGCTGGCTGGAAACGTCGGCCTCGGTGCAATGGGTGGCGATTCGGGCCACCTTCACCCCGATCTCGGCGACTTCGACCAGATCGTCCTTGATCCCGATCCCGGGGAGCATGAGCACCGCAATCTTCGCCTGCTCCGCTTCGTCGATGGCGGCTCGCAGGAGTTGTTTCTCGTCGGTGTGGGAGAAGCCGTAGTTGAAAGAGGAGCCGCCGAGCCCGTCACCATGGGAAACCTCGATGACCGGGACGCCGGCGTTGTCGAGGCCTTGCACCACGGCGCGGACCTGGTCGACCGTGAATTGATGGGCCAAGGCGTGGGAGCCATCCCGCAATGTCGAGTCGGTGAGACGGAAGTCGGTCACGCGCTCACCTTCAGTGAGGCGGCAATCGCTTCCCCGACCCTGGTCGCTGCGGCGGTCATGATGTCGAGGTTCCCGGCATACGGAGGGAGGTAGTCGGCGGCCCCCTCAACCTCGAGGAGGGCGATGACCCTTGCGGGGACCATGCCACCAGGTGTGCCGTAAGGTCCCTCGTCGAATACCGGGGCGGACTTCAGCCGGTAGCCGGGGACATAGTCCTGAACCCTCTCCACCATGTCGACTATCGACTTGGACACAACCTCAGGGTCATAACCCTCGGCGAGGGCGCAGAACACGGTGTTGCGCATGATGATCGGGGGCTCGGCGGGGTTGAGGATCATGATCGCCTTGCCCACGTCGGCACCCCCAACCTCTTCGAGGGCGCGGGAGGTGGTCTTGGTGAACTCATCAATGTTCTGCCGGGTCCCGGGTCCGGCAGACTTCGACGCCACTGTCGAGACGATTTCGGCATATGGAACGTCGGCAACGGCGTTTACGGCGGAGACGATGGGCACAGTCGCTTGGCCGCCGCAGGTGATCATGTTGACGTTCATGCCATCGACGGCCTTCTCGATGTTGACTACCGGCACGACGTTGGGACCAACCTTGGCCGGAGTGAGATCGACGGAACGCAGCCCGGCCTCCTCGTACCTCGGCGCATAGCTGCGGTGCACATTTGCAGTGGTTGCCTCGAAGACGATGTCGAAGTCGTCAGAACGATCGAGAAGCCAGTCGGCACCCTCGTGACTGGTTTCGATGCCCTTTTCCCTTGCCTTGGCCAGCCCGTCGGAGTCGGGGTCGATCCCGATGACGGCGTCCACCGAAACCTCGTCCGATCTCAACAGCTTGTACATCAGGTCGGTTCCGATGTTCCCCGAGCCCACGATGGCGGCCCTGGCCTTGGCCATCATTCGCCTCCGACAAAGCTCATCGAGACACTTCCCAGGTGATCGAAATCGGCCTGAACATGATCACCGGGCTCGACCTCGAAGGCGGCGTGAAGGGCCCCGGTCATGATGAAGTGGCCCGGTTCGAGGACCACGCCAAACGGAGCCAACGTGTTGGCCAGCCAGGCGACCGCAGCGACCGGGTCTCCCAAAGCCGCCGCTCCGGCCCCCGTTCCCATCGTCTCCCCGTTCTTGGTGATGACCATCCCGCACAGACGAAGGTCGAAGTCGACGGGAACGACCCTGGAGGAGAGGACGGCCGCGGCAGAAGAGGCGAGGTCGGCGATGGTGTCGGGCAGCTTGATCTTCCAATCGGCGATTCGCGAGTCGACCATTTCGATGGCTGCAACCGCCCCCGACAGTGAGTCGGCCACCTGTGCGGCCGTGACACCAGGCCCCTGAACGGGTTTGTCGATCATGAGGGCGATCTCCCCCTCGACCTTGGGCTGGATATAGCGGTCGAGGTCGACGGTCACGCCGTCGTCGAAGGCCATGGAGGAGACGACGGGGCCGTAGTCGGGCTCCCCGATCCCGAGCATCTCCTGCATCGACTTGGAGGTGAGGCCGAGCTTGTACCCGACGATGCGCCCCTCTTCACCCTTGAGCAACTCGACGAAGTGGCCCTGGATCTCGTAGGCACCTTCGGCGGTGAGACTCGGATCGGCTTCGGTGAGTGGTGGGACGGGCACCCTGGTCTCTCTTGCCCGGTAGAGGGCCTCGGCGGTGGCGCGGGCGTCGGTCATCGTCTGCCTCTCATGAGCAACGACCGTAGTTGACCTGTTCCGCCATGGGGGATGG
>JAYEGJ010000077.1:0-10623 GCA_034658975.1 Actinomycetota bacterium | reverse complement strand
GCAGCGGACCGGGCGGGAAGAACCGATCGATCGACCACTTGTTCATCGCCACCAGCCAATCGCCATCCGGGCTGACTGTGTCGCCCTCGGCGGTCATCAGGTGACCGATGTTGTAGTGGACATCGATGGCTCCTTCGAGCTGCCAAGCATCCCTATACGGGGGGCCCATACTCCAACGTGCCACCGTGCTGTCCAAGAACAGCGAGGTGTACGCATAACCCTCATCATCGAACTGAGTATGTAGTGGGCCGAGACCCAACTCAACCTGGGCTTCAAGTGTGGCGTCGAAGTCCAAGACCGGAACGCCGTATTGGTCCGGTACCCAATTCTCATCGGCGATGGCCTGCTGGATCTTCTCGAATGAGTAGACCGAGACGTGGGGGTCCAGTTTCCCCGATACCACCAGGTAGTCACCCTTGGGTGCCACATCGACACCGTGGGGGCTCTTCGGCTCGGGCACGAAATAGAGCAATCCCTCGTCGATCGAGGTCTGCAACGGGATCACCGTGAACCCTTCGACTTCGATCGTGTTACCGGAAGCCGCGACCTGAGTCGCCGCATCGAGGTTGATCACATGCATGTAGTCGTTCTCACGAGCAGATGCACCGGCCTCGAATGGGACGCCTTCTTTGTCAAGACCCTCGCCAGTGGCGAGTTCGGTATTGAACGAGTTACAGAAAACCCATCCCTCAGAAACGAGTTTCCCGGCATCGCACAAGTCCTGCCAGTACGGAGGCAGCTCCATGGCGAAGGAGGCGCTCTCATCGATTCGACCGGCTTCCCGGTCGAATTTCCAGAAAGTCACCATGCCCTTGTAGGCGGACTCGTACTCGCTGATTGGCGCGTACTCCCAGCCGTGGGGTGTTGCGTACTGGCCACCTTCGATGACCCAATCCGAGTCCGGCGTGACCATCGTCCCGCCGTGGTCGTTGATGGCGATCGGGTTCTTGATGATCTGCTTCGTCTCGAAGTCTCTCAGGTCGATGACAGCGACACGAGCGTTTGCCTTGTCGTTGATAAAGACGTATTCGCCGTCGTACTCGCCCGCGGTCTCGGACAGGGCGGGGTGATGGGTATCGGCCCACGACACCTCGCGACCATCGACGTTGCCTCCCTCGAGGACCTCTTCGACCGCCTTATTTCCATAGCCCCATCCTTGCCATGGTTCAGGTGTGAAAACACCGATCGTCTTCAAGAGACGCATCGACGGAACGCCGATCACGTGCATCTGACCCGAATGCCCGCCGGAGGAGAAGATGATGTATTCATCGTGCTCTCCGGAGGGCAGATAGGTCTTGAGCGCCGCCGCAACGTCGTCATCGGTGAACCCACGTTCCTCGATGATGTCGCTAAAGCTCGCATCTCCCCCATTGCTCGACGTACAACTCGTCAAGATCAGAGCAAATGCGGCAAACAGCGCCACTCCTATGAAGACAATCCGGCTTCGCCTAATCGGCGCCACCGAATCCCTAGCCATCCCTATTCTCCTTTCTTAGGAGCCCGTTTCCAACGTCGTTGCAACCGACGTGGAAGCGAGCTCTGCCAACAAGGCGCCCCTTGCTTTCTGCCAGGAGTGGTGCAGTGCGCACGGTTCCAGGGCAGGGCAGGGGGCGCCTCCCAAAACGCATCGTTGTTGTTCCGTGGGTCCTTCCATCGCCTCGACCAGTTCGAGAATCGAGACATCGTCGAGGTCGATGCAGAGGCGATAGCCACCGCCCGGACCGGGAGTGCTGCAGATCCAGCCCTCCTCAACCGTGGGTTTCAGAACCTGGGGCACGTAGTTCGAACTGGTGCCGATATGGTCGGCCAGGGCCATCCCACTCGAATCCCCGTTTGAATTGAGATATGCAAGTGCCCTCAGCGCCAGATCGGTTCGCTTGGACATCTCAAGACGCATGAATCTCTACTCCTGACCTCCAGGAGAGATAATTAGTTAGGGACTAAGTAATTAAATAGAGTCGAAGGACCCTATTGGGGCCGGGTCGTTCGATGGGGTTGTCACGCCAGAGCACTACTAGTCCGTGTATTGGGCCTTGATCACACGTCGCAGGGTCTTGCCGGCGACGCTCAACGGGAACTCCTCGAGCACGATCACCTTGCCCACCTTCTGATATCGGGCCTCGACCCGGTCGTTGATCCAGCTCTTGAGATCATCCGGATCGACCGCTTCGCTCAGAGTCACGGCTGCCACCGGATGCTCCCCCCACTTGGAGTCTTCGGCGCCGAACACGGCAACGTCACGAACTGACGGATGCTGGATCACGACTTCTTCGATGTCGCGGGGATAGACATTGACGCCACCCGAGATGATCAGATCCTTCTTCCGGTCAACCAAGTACAGGAACCCGTCGTCATCGACGTACCCCAGATCGCCCGAGTAGAGCCAGCCGTCCTTGATCGCCTGGCTGGTGAGGTCCGGGCGATTGTGATAGCTCGGCATGGTGATCGGACCACGACCGATGATCTCTCCAACCTCTCCCGAAGGCAGGTCGTTGCCCTCGTCGTCGACGATGCGCATCTCGTAGAGAGGAGGCGGGATGCCCACCGACTCCTTCTTGGCGTCGAAATCGAGTTTGTCGAGGATTGTGATGAATCCCTCGGTCAAGCCATAGAGTTCGTAGAACCTGCCGGGGAGGCGCCGCTCGAACTCGATCTTGTGCTCCAGGTGGAACGGTGCACCGACAGTGCAGACCATTTCCAGGTCGGGGAGATGCTCCTCGGTGAACTCCTCATGTCCCATGAGTTCGATGATCTGGGACGGAACCATCATCACATGTGTGGCCTTTTCGTCGGCCATTGCCACGAGCATCTTCGAGGCGTCGAATGACGGCATCAGCACGTAGGTGCATCCCGTGTACCAGAACGGGAGGAGAGTCAGGAAGGCGCCGTTGAAGACCAGGGAGCCCGAGTGGAGCACCACGCTCTCCGGATGAATTCGGTAGGAGTTGGCGAAGCCGGTGGCGTAGGCGGTGCGCACGTAGTGCGTGTGGACGATCCCCTTGGGGTCCCCGGTTGTGCCCGAGCTGTAGATGATGTTGAAGACATCGTCATCGCCGATCGGTGGGACAACCGGTTCCGGCGCGGGTCCGGAGTCGACGTCCGGGTACAGCCGATAACCGTCTGCGGCCCCGTCTACCAGGAAGAACGCATCGTCGGCAACGTCGATCTCGGCTCGCGCCGGGTCGACGAACTCCACCAACCGGGTCATGGTGAACACAGCCTTGGAGTCGGCGTCATTGATGAGATTGATGAGGCCACTCCCCCGCAGCAGCGGACTGAGGGGAACAACGACGAAACCTGCCTTGGCCGCGGCAAGATACAGCTCGATGACCGCCGGTGAGTTGTCGAGGAGCAAGGCGAGGGAGTCGCCCTTGCCCAGGCCGTCGGAGTGAAGGAAGTTGATCAAACGATCGACTCGTGCCTTCAGCTCCGCCCAGGTCCATCTGGAATCCTCGAAGATGAGGGCGGTGTGATCGGGCCGGTAGCGCGCATGCCGGTCGAGCAGAGCGTTGAGCGCCATCAGAGTTTCCTCACCCGAGCATGGTTGCGGTCCGGCAATCGTCCTGTCAATTGCCAGGGGTCTTTGTCAGTCGGAAACAGAACCAGGAGCCTTGATAACCAGGGCAGCGACAAGTGTCACCACCGCGGCGCCGATCACCGGAATCGACCGTGAACCCGTTGCCGTGGCCACCCACCCCGCCACGGCCGGTCCGATCGAGCCGACGACGAGGAACACGAAGCTGAGAAGGCCCATCGCCGTGCCCAGAGTGACCGGACCGAACAACTTGCGTGCGTACATACCGGTGAGTGGCGACGAGGCGCCGATCCCGAATCCGGCCAGAGCCGCGAAGACACCAGCGAGTAACGGTGTGCCCGCGACAGCAAGAACCAGGGACCCAAGGGAAATGGAGACAAAGGCGAGCCTGAGTGCGCCTCCGACGCCGAGGCTCCCCACAATCGGCATCAGAGGGACCCGTCCACCGAGTTGAGCGAATCCACGGGCACCGGCCCAGAATGAGGCCGCCGTCAAGGACAGACCGGCAGCAGTCATTGCGGGCACCTGATAGACCAGGATCGTTGCCACCCCGATGCCCACCAGTCCTTGGGCCACGACATAGCGCCGGACTTCAGGGTGACGGACTGCGTCACGCAATTCGGCCCAGTGCCGCCCGTCTCCTGCCCCGGCGTCACTCTTGGTGTTGATCACGAAAGCGCCAACGACCAGCGTCGCCACGGCCGAAAGCGTCGTCCAGCGCAACGTTGCCCTCCAACCGACTTCGCCGACCAGCCAGGCGCTGAGCGGAAGGAAGATGGCGCTAGCGAAAGCCCCCCAGATGGTGAGGACCGCTATTGCTCGAGTGGCCGCCAGCGGGCTGATCCTGACCGCGACGGTTTGGGTTACGTGATAGAACCCAAGAGCTCCGAGGGCGCCGCCTCCGACTGCACCTGCGACGGCAAACGTCGCCGCCGATTGCGCCGAGGACGCCACCAGGAAAGCGATCAACGCCACAGCGGCCGCGAGCGAAAACACAATGCGGCTCCCCCTTCGATCGAGAAGCCAGCCACCGGCAATGGCCCCGAATCCTGCCACCAAGGACGACGCGGCAAACCCCGACGTGAGGACGCCCTCGCTCCAGCCGGTGTCTGCGATTATCGGATCGAGCAAGACTCCAAAGGAGTAGAACCACGAACCGTAGACGGCAATCGTGATGATCCCGAGGACGGCAACGCGTCCGGCGGGCCACTGTCTCTCAGCGCGACTTCCTGGCACCCGACGAGGTTATTGCCGCGTTCCGCGCGGCGCAGATTCGGTATACCGAACCCACAACATTAGGAACGCAAATAGGTGCCTCCGCGTCGGGCGGAGAGTCCGCCTCACTCGAGAAGCGAGAGGACCGTTTGTCTGAAGTCGTTCGGCTGGAAGGGCTTGGTGACAAAAGCGTCCGCACCACCCTCATTTGCCCTCCGTCTCGACTCCTCTTCGGCATGTGCCGTGAGCACGACGACGGGTATCCCCTTAGTGATCTCATCGTTTCGAATTCGATCGAGAACTTCCCAGCCGTCCATGCCCGGCAGGCCGATATCGAGAACAACGAGGTCCGGTGCTTCCGAACCGACAGCCTTCAGACCGCTCCTCCCGTCATCACGGGTAACGATTTCCAGGTCAGCGGCACGAAGACACACCTCGATCAGCCGTCTGATAACGGCCGAGTCCTCAACAACGAGAATGCGCGAGCCCATTTTGATTTCACCTCAATATCCAGCCCGGTTTAGGGCCTTGCGGTGTACATCGGCAATTGGCCCCAATTGGTTTAGAGATTCTGAAGGGCTCTACCTGAAGGCAAGGTCAGGTTCTCCACGAAATCCTCCAGTTGCCGGAGGGTACGCACCTCGTGAACCGAGTCGCAGTACTTCCCATAGTGGGCCATCGCCGAGTCTCCGGTGTCCCAATAGGCCTCAGGCTCCGGATTGAGCCATACGACTGCTCTCGCAGCCTTGGCCACATCATCGAGGGCCGTCGCCCGGGGAGGTCGGTAGTTGTTCCTCGCGTCTCCGGTGATGATCACCGTTGTCCGGGAAGTGATTTGGCGCCCATAACGCTCATAGAACTTCTCCAGCGAATTGCCGTAATCGGAGTGACCGTCCAGCCACACGACTTCAGCCTCCTTCGTGATCCGGGTGACGGCCGAACCGAAGTCGATCCCCGGCCCGAAAAAGTTCGTTACCTCGTCCATTGTGTCGACGAAGGCGAAGGTTCTCAGCTTGGAGAAGTGGGTCGACATGGCATGAGTGAACTGGAGGGTGAAGCGAGAGAAGGTCGCCATGGACCCGGAGATGTCGCACAAGAGCCAAACCTCGGGTCGGTGCGGGCGGGGATGCCTGAACTGAGGGTCGACCGGCACTCCGCCGGTTGCGAGAGAACGTCTTACCGTCCGCCTGAAATCGAGTCGGCCCGAGTGTTTCTTCCGGCGGCGGGCAAGACGGGCCGCCAGTTTGCGGGTCAACGGTCCAATCGCCGCTTCCATCTCAGCGAGGTCGCTGCTCGTGGCGTGCATGAGGTCGATGTCCTCGATCAGCGGCCGACGAAGGGTGCGGGCGACAGCATCGCGACCCCGGTCTTCCACGAGTCGTCTTCGTATTTCCTCCTCGATCTCTTCTCTCAGGACCTCGAGCCGAGCCTCTACTTCCTCCCGGATCAGACGCCGCTCGAACTCCGAGAGATTCTCGTCTGCCATGAGGGCCTCCATGAGCCGGGCCTCCAACTCGCCCATGTCGAGACGTCGCAGCGTGCGATATAGGTAGTAGGTCCCGCCAACCGGCCTGCCGGGCTCCATGCCTGCCAGTTGCTCCACAGCCTGCCGGGCACCTCTTCGCAGCGCATCCTCGTCGAGTCCCTCGAGCGCCTCGAGAAGTTGACTGAGAAACTCGTCGAGGTCGAACTCTGGTTGGTCGTCGGGAGGGAGGGGTGGGAAAGGCCGGTCATCGGAGTCGGCCTCTTCGTCGTCTCCCGTTCCCTTTGGCATGGGCACGGTCGAGAAATAGACATCGAAGGCGGTGTTGAACGCCCTCTCGTGACGCAGGTTTTTTACGAGAGTGGCCCTCAGCGTTTCCCGCAGACCCACACGATCGCCGATGTCTATCGCCTCGATGGCCTTCATGGCGTCGATCGCCTCGACCATCGACACCGGGACTCCGGCGGCTCGAAGCTCGTCGATGAATCCGGTGATGACCGTGATCATCCTCTTAGGAGCCCGAGTCCTTCGCAGGTGACGCCAGTTCCTTGGTGGCCTTCTCGATGTCGGTCTGATACTTCAAAAGGACATGCATCGTGTCCGCCAATACCTGGGGGTCGATGTCGTCGATCGACAGGGCCAGAAGAGTCCGCGCCCAGTCAATGGTTTCAGAGACCGAAGGGGCCTTCTTCACGTCCAACCCTCTGATCGAGCGGGCCACGCGAGCGACCTGTTCTCCGAGATGCTCGGAGAGTCCGGGCACCCGAGCGGCCAGGATCTCCTTCTCCCGCTCCGGATCCGGATAGTCGATATGGAGGAACAGGCAGCGACGTTTCAAGGCCTCGCTGAGCTCTCGGGTGTTGTTGGAGGTCAGGAACACCATCGGCTGGGTGTTGGCGGTCATGGTGCCCAGTTCCGGAATGGAGACCTGGAACTCCGAAAGAATCTCCAGCAAGAGGGCCTCTGTCTCCACTTCGACGCGATCTACCTCGTCGATCAGCAGGACCACCGGCTCCGGCGACCTGATTGCCTCCAGCAGCGGCCGGGTCAACAGGAATTCCTCGCCGAATATGTCGTGGCTGATTGTGTCCCAGTCGTGGTCGACATCGGATTGGATTCTCAGCAACTGCTTCTTGTAGTTCCACTCATAGAGAGCCTTTGCCTCGTCGAGGCCCTCATAACACTGAAGTCTGATCAGCGGGCGCCCCGAAACCTCCGCGATCGACTTGGCAAGCTGGGTCTTGCCGACACCGGCCGGACCTTCCACCAGGACAGGCTTGTCGAGACGATCGGCGAGAAACACCACCTGGGAGATGCGCTCGTCGGGCAGATAGTCGACACTCTCGAGGGCGTCGGTGACTACCTGGGGGCTTGTGAATTCCATCCGGCTCCTGGGATTGAGCATTCATTGTACGGGCTCCTCGTGGTCGATCGAGATTGGATTCGGCTTGGCCTCCGATTCGGCCGACGCGTGGTTAGCCTTTATTCGCTGGACGTGAAAAGAATGCGGCAGGAATGCGGATAATCATCGTGGGCGCCGGCGCGGTCGGCTCCTACCTTGCAGAACGCCTATCGACAGAAGGTCAAGATGTTGTCGTCATCGAGGACGATGAGCGTCGCGCCGCCCAAATCCAGGAAGGGATCGACGCGCTCGTCCTGACCGGCAACGGGGCCAGCACCCACGTCCTCGAGGAGGCAGGGGCAGAAAAAGCCGACCTTCTCATCGCAGTCTCTAACTCCGACGGCGCCAATGTGCTCGCCTGCTTCACGGCCAAGGAACTCGGCACCCAAACCACCATCGCTCGCATCGAGGATCCCGAGATTCGTGAAGGCGCCGACCGTCTCGGCGTCGACGTCGTAATCGACCCCTCGGCAACCGCTGCCGAGGAGCTCGTCGGAATTGTGGGCATGGGCGGCGCCAGCGAACTCGTCCAATTCGCAGATGGCAAACTGGTCATGGTCGGGGCGATCGTCGCCCCCAACGCCTCGATCACCGCCAGCCCGCTACGCGAGCTCCGAGTGCGCCAGGCCGAATGGGGCTGGGTCGTCGCAGCTCTTGTCCGCGACGGCCGCACCATCGTCGCTCATGGCGACACCGTCGTCCGTCCCGGCGACCACGCCTTGCTAATGACGACCGACGATCGGGTGGATGACGCAACTCGACTGCTCGGCCTCAAGCGACGAAACCTGGAGCGGGCGATCATCATGGGTGGCACCCGCCTCGCCGAGCTCACCGTGGACGTCATGGCGCTTGCGGGGATGTCCACCGTGCTGGTCGATGAGGATCCCGATCGCTGCAACTACCTCGCCGCGGCACACCCCCAAGCACTCGTCATAAACGGCGACCCGACCGACCCCGACGTTCTTGGTGATCTCGATCTAGGACCCAAGGATGTTGCCATTGGTATGACTGGATGGGACGAGGTCAATCTCCTGAGCTGTTTGGTTGCCAAGGCCAGCGGAGCGGGAATGGCGATATCTCGATTCAACCGGAT
This sequence comes from Actinomycetota bacterium, assembly GCA_034658975.1. Lineage (GTDB taxonomy): Bacteria > Actinomycetota > Acidimicrobiia > Spongiisociales > ZC4RG35 > SZUA-217. The sequence goes on along the minus strand of JAYEGJ010000077.1, from coordinate 1,895 downwards.
CTCCTACGTCGGCCTGTTGTCGGGTCTTGGCATCGACGCCGCAGTCTCTTCACGCCTCATGGCGGCCAGCGCCATCCTCAGGTTCGTGCGCCAGGGTCAGGTAGAGCGGGTGGCCACCTTCTCGGATACTGATGCCGAGGCCATCGAGATCGAGGTTGCTCCACAGTCCGACAGCTGCAACAAGACCTTGCTCGAACTGGACCTCCCTGTGGGCGTGATAATCGGCGGTATCTCGAGGGATGGCACAACGTTCGTGCCCGACGGCTCAACCGTCGTCAAGAGCGGAGACCACATCATCTTCTTCGCGCTGCCGCGTGATATCGAGGAATCCGTAAACCTCTTCACGGTATGACAACCACGGAGCGTTCCAAAGGGCGATCGCCGACCTTGAGCCTCCTCAAGACCGTTGCCTATGTACTCGGGTCCGTGCTGATGTTCATTGCCGTGGCGATGCTCACATCCGCCGCTGTCTCCGTCCTGTATCAGGAGTATGAGACGGCGTTGTGGATCGCCATTTCGGCAGGAATCACCTCTCTCTTCGGATACGGCACCCGCAGGTTCGTGAGACGGCCGACCTCGATCTCGATCAAGCAAGGATTTGCCACCGTCGGTCTCGCCTGGTTCGTCTTCTCGGTATTCGGGGCATTGCCCTATCTACTTTCCGGCGCCATCCCGGGCATCTCCGACGCCGTATTCGAAACGGCATCGGGATTCACGACAACGGGAGCCTCCATCCTTCCCGACCCCAGCGTGCTGCCAAAAGGGATCGCCTTCTGGCGAGCCATGACCCAGTGGCTCGGCGGGATGGGCGTCATCGTCCTGGGTGTGGCAATCCTCCCCCTGCTCGGCACCGGAGGCATGCAGCTCGCCCGCGCCGAGTCGCCCGGACCAACTCCCGACCGCCTGACACCAAGGTTTCAGGAGACGGCCAAGCGCCTATGGCTGGTCTATGCGGTGATCACCGCCATCGAGGTGGTGTTCCTGGCCCTCGGAGACATGGATGGCTTCCAGGCCGTCATCCACTCATTCACGACCATGTCAACCGGAGGATTCGGCACAGAGCCGACTTCCATCGCCGGGTTCAGCGCCTACACCCAATGGGTGATAACGGTGTTCATGTTCGCCGCCGGCATCTCCTTCGCTCTTCACTTCCGCGCATGGAGCCGGCCACATGAGTACTGGAAGAACTCCGAATTCAGGCTCTACACCTACATCACCCTCGGCAGCATCGTTGTCGTCGCTGGTGGCCTGATCAGCGACCTTCCTTTCATGGAGGCAGTCCGGGACGCCGCGTTCAACACGATCTCGCTCACCACGACGACGGGGTACGCCTCGGCCGACTTCGGGATGTGGCGGAACGCCCTTCAGATCATGGTGGTGGGCCTGATGTTCCTCGGCGGCATGGCCGGATCGACCGCCGGTGGCATGAAGACCTTCCGAATAGGAGTCCTTTCCAAGGCCGCCTACGCCGACCTCCGCCGCCTGGTCCATCCGCGTGGCGTGTTCGTGACCAGGTTCGGGGGCAAGAGGGTGACCGAGCCGATCATCGAGGCGGTCCAGTCGTACTTCCTCTTCTACATGTTCCTCTTCATGACTTCGACGTTCCTGCTGGCGTTCATAGACGCCAATCTCAGCGAGGGCCTCGATCTGGTCACAGCCACGTCGGCCGTTGCCGCCTCGATCGGGAACATCGGTCCCGGTCTCGGCGAGGTGGGCCCGACTGGCAACTATGCCGGTCTCCCCGACGCGGCCAAATGGCTTCTCTCCAGCCTGATGATCGTCGGCCGTCTCGAGATCTTCCCGGTCCTGGTGCTGTTCACCAAGGACCTCTGGAAGCGATAGACCTCTCTTTCACCGTTCTGGGTAGGTTTTTCCACGCCAGGCGTGGAAAAACC
>JAYEGJ010000076.1:0-10703 GCA_034658975.1 Actinomycetota bacterium | reverse complement strand
CCGGAGAGACACCGCAATCATTTGTAAGACGGGCCACTAATGGCGACCAAGACAGTCGTGATCTCGGGTGCTGCCGGCGCCTGGGGGGACTCTGCGCTGTCGACACCACAGCTTCTCGCCGACGGCCGAAGCGACTACATCATGTACGAGGGTCTCGCCGAGATCACCATGGCCATCCTCACCCGTGCCAGAGCCAAGGATTCGGCTCGGGGATATGCCCGTGACCTGATCGAGACCATCGCAGCCAACCTCGCTGCATACCGGGAAGCCGGAATGCGTGTGGTGACGAACGCCGGTGGGGTCAACCCCGAGGCCGCGGCGACCCTGATCCGTGAGGCGGCGAGGGAAGGCGGTCTCGACTTGTCGATAGGGGTCGTCCAGGGAGACGACCTCATGGGTTCCGACGGAATAGCGATTCCGGAGGGGGCCATCTCGATGAACGCCTACCTCGGGGCCCGTCCCATTGCGGCCGCACTCGACTCCGGTGCCGACGTCGTCGTCACCGGCAGGGTTGTCGACTCCGCCCTGGTCTTGGGGCCATTGATCCACGAGTTTGGCTGGGGTCACGACGAGTACGACAAGCTGTCGGCGGGGAGCCTGGTCGGGCACCTGCTCGAATGCGGCCCGCAGGCAACCGGCGGGCTCTTCACCGATTGGGAAGAGACCTCGAGTTGGGCCGAGCCCGGCTACCCGGTGGCAGAGGTGGCTTCGGACGGGACCTTCCTTCTAACCACGCCCAAAGACTCAGAGGGGATCGTCAGGGTCGCTACGGCCGCAGAACAACTCCTCTACGAGATCGGAGATCCGGCCGCCTATGTGCTTCCGGATGTGGTGTGCGATTGGACACAGGTCCGCATTGAGCAGGCAGGGGAGGGAGTCGAAGTCTCCGGTGCTCGGGGCAATCCACCGACTCCGACTCTCAAAGCGTGTGCACAGGTGCCCGACGGCTGGCGTGCCCAGTTCCTTCTCTTCATCGGTGGACGCCAGGCCGTGGCCAAGGCGAGGAGGGTGGGTGATGACCTGATTGCCCGTGGAGAGAGGCTGTTCGAGTTGGCTGGCCTACCCGGATTCCGCTCGACGAGCATCGAGGTTCTTGGTGCCGAGGACACCTATGGACCTCATGCCAGGACAGGGGATGCCCGCGAGGTAGTCCTCAAGATCGGCGTTCACCATGATGCTCGTGAGGCAGTTGAAGCCTTCCTGAGGGAGGTCCCTTCGATTGCTCTAGCCGGGCCTCCGGGGGTGAGTGGAGGAGGTGCCGGCCTGCCCCGGCCAACTCCCCTGATACGTCTCGAGTGTGTGTTGATCGCGCGAGACGCATTGGTTGCCGAAGTGCGCGTTGATGGCACAGCGATCGACCTCGACGACGTGGACTTGTCGACGTGTGTCGAAGTCGTCGGAAGCCAGCCGGAGGACGAGGAAGTCACCACACCGTCCGGCCCGACGGTCGAGGTGCCACTGATCGCAATCGCGCACGGTCGGTCAGGGGACAAGGGGGCCGATGTCAACGTCGGGATTCGGGCAAGGCACCCCGTCTTTCTCCTGATTCTCGCCGGCCAGATCACCAGCGCCCGCGTTGGGCAATGGCTGAGCCACCTCGGCACCGAGCGAGTCGATCGTTTTCGACTTCCCGGCATCGACGCCTTCAACTTCCTACTCACCAAGGGTCTCGGAGCGGGCGGCACGGCCTCGCTTCGTTTTGATCCTCAAGGCAAGGCCGTCGCCCAGCAGATGTTGGACATGCCGGTGGCGATTCCGGCCGACCTGCTCGATCACCCATCCATCCGCGCTGTGCCCGAGGTGGTCAGGCTTCGCTCGGAGTAGGAGCAGCTTCGGCCTGAGCCACCGCCTCGCCGATCCTCCGACTGTTCAGTCGGGGCAAGGCATAGAAGTAGAGGACCAGGGTCAAGCCCGCCGCGATCAGGAAGGGCCATCTCAGGGCCCATTCACGTCCGACCGCTGGCTCTGCAACGGTGACGATCACGCCGCCGAGTAGCGAACCAATGGGCATCATGCCCCACCCGATGAATCGGTAGACGGAGTTGACCCGTCCCAGGAGCCGGTCGGGTATCAGCGACTGCCGTAGCGACACGGTGATGACATTCCACAGAACAGCCATTCCGCTCGTAACGAGGCCCGCTCCCCAGAAGATCCAGAACGATGACGTGAGTCCTGAAACGAGTGTTGCCACTGCCATGACCAGGATTGCTGCAAACAGTGAGGCTCCCTGACCTATTGCCTTGGTGACTCGGTGGGCGAAGACACTGCCGAGGACACCACCGACGGCGGCCCCGGTGGTGAGCAGCCCGAAGCCCGTCGCGTCGAGCAGAAGCACTTCCTGAGCGAAGAGCACGAAGGTGGCCAGCGCCATCATGAACGTCCCGTTGAGGATTCCGAGTGCGATAGCCATCGGCTTGAAGAGCGGGTGTTTCCACAGCCAGGAGACGCCTTCCTTCATCTCTGCCCAAAACGAGGGCCGGACTTCCTTCGACCCGGGCTCCTTCTCCGGCTTGAAACCCCCTGCGATCAGGAATACGAGGGCTGCGGAGACCGCAAAGGTCCCGGCGTCGACGAAGAAGGGCAGCGAGAAGGCGACAGCCATCAGGATGCCCGCCAGCGGTGGGCCGACGAAGGAGTTCATCACCATCTCAGCGCCCCAGAGGCGGCCGTTGGCCCTCTCCAATTGGCTCTTGTCCACCAAAGCCGGCATCAGTGTTTGCGCAGAGTTGTCGCGGAGTACCTCGGCCGTTCCGAGCAGCATTGCGGCTGCGTAGACCATGGCGAGCAGGAGTCCCGCGGACTGGGGGATAGCCGCGCTTCCGTCGGCGATGGCCTCGGGTGATGACAACTGTGGTTCGGCTGCGAGCACGACGACGGCCACGCCAAGTGTCACGGCAAACCGGGCAACATCCATCCAGGCGGCCAGCTTCCGTCTGTCCACCCGGTCGGTGATGACCCCAGCCGGAAGAGAGAAGAGGAGCCAGGGGATCCGAGTGACCACCGCTACCGCGGCGATGTGAAGCGGGTTCCGGGTGAGGGCTGAGGCCAGCCACGGGTAGGCAATCGTGGCCACACCGTCGCCGAGATTCGAAACGACCGATGCAATCCAGAGCTTCCAGTAGTTGAGTCCGAACCTCACGAGTTGGCCTCTTCCGGAAGGTGGGGGCGGTCGGTTGGGTACATGGCGATGAGAAGTCCATAGGTCGTGTCGCCGCCACGTCGCTCGGCGGTGAATTCCTGGACGAGGTCCTTGAGACGCTCTGACCACTCTTCGGCCCGATCATCGGGTATGCGCGCATAGCGAAGTGTGCTCAACGGGCCGGCCTGAGCCCCGGGACCCCGAGCCGCTGCCTTTGCATACTCGGAGGCTGCGGCCGACAGGAAGTGATCCGGGGCAAGTCCGAAGTCGCCCCTGACCAGGTCGGTGAGAAGGTAGGTGCGTGCGGTGCGTCCGTAGTACTTGGCCTCGATCGCCCTAACTTTCTTGGTTCGCACGACCTCGATGAGACCGGCTTCCTCGAGAACGCCGACGTGGTGACCGATTGTGCCCTTCGGCTTTCCCAGAGTGTCGGAAAGCTCTTTAATGGTGGCCGCCCGTTCCATGAGGAGGTCCACGATCTGGAGCCGGGTCTCCTCAAATAGGGCCTTGAACTGCTCGGCACGGTCAAAGGTAAGGGTGTCGACCAGCGGGTAGTCGGGCGCCGAATGGGCTGCTGATCCTGTATGGTCGGTCATTCCCGTATGGTCGGGTATTCCCGACCAGTTGTCAAGTGGGTGCGTTACTGCGGGTCTCCCCATAACATCTATCCCGTGTCAGACATCGAGCGTCACGACGCCGACTCCGAGGAACAAGCCATCGAGGAATGGTTCCACGGCGACCCTGTCAACCCAAAGGATTCGACCGGTCGTCGCTGGGTGATATGGGTCGTGGCAGCGGTGACGGCGCTGGCCCTTGCGATCGTCCCCCTCTACAACCTTTTCGATCGGGCCCAGCCGCAGATCGCCGACAATGGATTGGAGGTTTGCGGGTTCGACTATTGCGTCGTGCAGGACGCGATGACCTCCTTGGGAATGGGCGAGGAGATGGTTCGGCTCACCAATGTCTACCTGACCGACGAGGACGCCGCAGACCTCGTCGACTTGCTGGTAGCCGGCCTCGGTGTACGACCCGTCGAGTTGGTGATGGTCGATCGTCTCGATGGTCAGATTGCGGGGCAGTATGACCCGGCCAGTAGGACGATCTTCATCGAGCGCCCGGCCACCGCATGGATCGTCGCCCACGAGGTGGCACATGTGTCCAGCGGCGGGCACGAGAATGACTTCAATTCGACCCTTGCCGACCTGGCCGCGGCCCTCGCCGGTAGTTAGTTGCCCTCTGCCGATATCGGCCGACATCGAACAGCCCGCTTCGCGTAGGTTCCCTGTCAACTAGATCCCCTGGGAGGAGGACTGTTATGGAGGCCGCGCCGTCCGGAGTGCGGAACCTGTTCCGCGCCGCATTGGTGATCTTCGTGATCACCGTCGTTATTGGAATCCTGAATGGGATCGACGTTTGGGATCCGCCGAGAAACACACTGCTGACCCACGTCCACGCCGGGACCCTCGGCTGGATCACATTGGCGGTGTTCGGTGGTGCCATCTGGATGTTCGGAGGTGGTGGGAAGGCTGATGCCGGCCGGCTTCCGATGTTCTCGATAGTTGCCTTGTCCCTGTACGTGCTGGCGTTCTGGTCGGGCGACCTTCTCGACACGACCGAAAGCATCCAGCGCCCCATCGGGGGGACCTTGGCGTTCATCGCCATGGTTTGGATGTTCGTCTGGGTAATGAGAGCCAAGCGCGGGGAGAAGTGGAATGTTGCCGAGTACGGCATGGGCCTCTCGCTCGCCTTTCTCGTCTTTGGAGCGGTACTGGGCGTTTTGCTTGGTCTCCAACTCGCTGGAGTGGATGTGGTAGCGCCGGAGAACGCGCAACGCCTCGGAGAGTCCCATCCGGGAGCGATGGTCGCCGGCTACGTCGTATTGGCAGGCTTGGCGTTGATCGAATGGCTGATGCCGGACCGTGAGGTTCCGTCCATGAGCGCATCGAAGAGTGGTGTCGTCCAGATGTCCCTTCTGTTCGTTGCTGGGATCCTGTTTGTCGTCGGGTTCCTGCTCGACATCGAGGCGCTCTACTCGCTTGCCGTTCCGCTTCAAGTAGTGGGGGCGGTGATCTTGGTCGTTCGATTCCGGAAGCAACTTGCTCCGTCTCAGTGGGGCGGTCCGGTGATCAACCGGTTCGCGAGGACACCGATCCTCGGATTGCTCGCTGTGGTCGCTCTGATCGCCTACCTGATCAGCCAGATCACAGGCGGTGCCGAGTTCGAAGAGCTCCTTCCCACCGCTTTGGCCATGGATCACCTCAATTTCCTGATGGTGATGACCAACCTGATCTTCGGGATGATGGTCCTGGCCACGACGGCATCAGAAACGACAGGCAAGATCGTCTACTGGGGTCTCAACATCGGGGTCGTTGGCTTTGCGGTCGGGCTCATCACCGAGAACAGCACGCTCAAACAGGTATTCACCCCGATCCTCGGAGTGGCGCTGCTTTACGGAATCTGGGCCTATTCGATGGCGAAGCCGGTCTCACGGACTGAGTGAAACCGGCATCACCGGTTGAATCAGGAGGCTGCTGTCGACCCTTCTAGGGCGTGACGATATTGAACCAGAACTCGAAGTCGTCGAGCATGCCGACGAAATCGGCGAACGCATCAGCGTTGCCTTCGATCTGGGCTCCGCCGCTCGACACCAGGTCGGCCATCGTGGCTTGACCAAGAACGATGTTGTCCAGTCCGCTTCTGGTCATCGTCAGGCTTGCGGTGGCATCGTCGGCGGCCATGTCCGCGGTGTAGTTGAGGACACCGTTCTCGACTTCGAGGAAATACTTCTCTCCCACATCGGTGAATTCGATGTTGAAGGTGTACTTCTTGCCCGCTGCCGCAGGTCCGTTGAGCCGAATGGCGAGGAAGTCGAGGAACATCGGCACCGACATCGCCCGCACGCTGTCCCCACTCGCTGTCTGGACGGTGGGAAGTACCTTCACCCCTTCACGCAGCTCCTTGGCCCCTGACAGATAGAAGTCGCGCCATGTGCCGTTCTCCGCCTGGTAGCCGAGCTGCTCGAAGGTGTCGGCCTGCAGATCCCGGGCAGCCTGGTTGTCCGGATCGGCGAACACGACCTCGTTGAGAACCGACGCCACGAACCGGTAATTGCCCGCCTCGAAATCGGCCCTGGCACGATCGAGGATGGCATCGGCACCACCCATGTACTCGACCATCTTCCTCGCGTTCTCTTCGGGGACAAGCGGGTGAAGGTTGGCCGGGTTGGCGTCGAACCAGCCCAGGTAATACACGTACGTCGCCTTGGTGTTGTGGCTGACAGACCCGTAATAACCCCGATTGGCGAAGTTCTTGGCGATGCTGTCCGGCAGTTCGATCAGTTCGGCAATCTCGGTGTAGTTGTAACCGTGGTTGGCCAACCGGAGGGTCTCGTCGTGGAGATACCGGTACAGGTCGCGCTGACCTTTCATGAACGTCACGACATTTTCGTGGCCCCACGTCGGCCAGTGATGGGACGAGAACACCACGTCGGTGTCGTCGCCGAACAGGTGCAGCGCATCGGCGATGTGGGTGGACCAGATCCGAGCGTCGCGGATCTTGGCCCCTCGTAGCGTGTACACATTGTGCAAGGTGTGGGTGGCGATCTCGGCCATGCAGAGGGCTTTGCTGGCGGGAATGTAGAAGCAGAGCTCCGCCGGCGCCTCGGCTCCTGGCGTGTGCTGGAAGACGATCCGGAGACCGTCGATGGTCATCTCCTGGCCGGTTTCCGAGATGATGTCGGTGGGCGGTATCAGGGTGACGACGCCCGATGATGTGATCTGGCCGAGCCCGGCCCCAACACCCCTCTGAGCATCCCACCCGATCAGGTTGCCGTACATGTATGAGGCACGGCGCGACATGACGTTGCCCATCATCACGTTCTCGCTGACCGCCTCCTCGAGGAAATCGATCGGTGCGATGATCTTGACCCGACCGGTCGCCAGGTCGTCCTCTGAGACGATGGCCCGGACACCGCCGAAGTGATCGGCGTGGCTGTGGGTATAGATGACCGCAACAACGGGGAGGTCGACCACATGCTCGGTGACCATGGCGTGGGCCGCCTTCATGGTTTCGACGCTGATGAGGGGGTCGACGACGACCCATCCCGAATCGGTCCTGAGGTAGCTGCACACGGAGAGGTCGAAACCACGTGCCTGATAGACGCCCTCGGAGACTTCGAAAACACCGGCGATGGAGTTGAGCTGCGCCTGCCGCCAGAGGCTCGGGTTCACCGTGTCGGGTGCCTCGCCCTCCAAGAAAGACCAGCGATCAATATCCCAGACGACCTGTCCGGCGTCGTTGGTGATCTGGCCGGACGCTTCGGCGATCAGACCACGACGGGCGTTGTCGAAATCCGTCGTGTCGTCGAACGGAAGGTCGCCAAGGACGGCCGCATTGGCCCTCGCGGTCGATTCGGTAGCTGGCTTCGGATTCATGATTCGCACCCCAAGTAGAAGTCGGATTGCCCATCGTGGGCTGGCTCCGGGACCCTATCGCGGAAGCGCGAATGCTCTTAACCCGACAGCTTGTCGGGAATCTCAATAAGAGAGCGTTGGAGTCTTCCGGTCAGATTTGACTCAGAAGGAAGCGGACCCGCTCGGTGCCTTCGCCTTCTCCGAACTCACCTGCCACGGAGAGAGCGGATTCGAGCAGACGTCGCGCCTCGTCCTTGTCTCCATTGTGGATGAGCAGCTTCGCCATCTCGACGCCGGCGAGGTAGTCGACGCTGCTGAACCCGAAGTGGAGGGCAAGGTTTCGTGCCGCCTCGAGTCGAGGCAGAGCCTCCCTTTTGGCGCGCCGTATGTATGGAATGAAGCGAGGGTTTCGCGCCAGATGCCTCAGATTGCTTGACGCCTCACCGGTAACGATCCGGGCGAAGGTCGTTCCGATGAACAACTCGGCGAACAGCCACTCCCAGTTGCGCGACATCTGCTTTGCCTCGTTGCGGGCGTCGAAGAGTTGGGAGATGCCGGCAGTGAGTTCGCCTTCGCTCATCAATGCCGACGCTTCTGCAAGTGTCGCGAATATCGGTGACGGAAGCTCAATCCCCGTATCGACCGCGAGACGCAACTCGTCAACAGCCTGACGCGCTCTCGGTCCGTTTCCGGCGAGCGTGGCCGCCGCAGCGGCATTGAGTTGGGCCGTGTCGCGATAGATCGGATCTTTGGCGATAGAGCTTGCCTCCTCCGCGAGCTCTATCGCCGAGGTGTAGTTCCCGAGTGTCGTCTCGAGAAAGGAAAGCCCCTGATGGCCGAAAGCAACACATCGGTTGTTGCCAACCTTCTGTCCGAAGGCAATCACCTCATGGCACATCTCCGCCACTCCCTGGCCTTGGCCCGCGGAAGCGAGTGCATATGCGAGGATTACGCGAGACTTGAAGTACGGGTAGGGGTCTTCATACCTGTTGGCCATGACCCATTCCTCGATATCGGCGGCCGCTTTGATGGCACCTTTGAGGTCCCCGGTGATGAAGAGGCCCCAGATCTGCCATGTCTTGGCATAGGCAAACCCGGTCTCATCTTCAGTCGCTTCGGCGACCTCGAGAGCTTTGTCGAGGAAGTGCATGTTGTTCGATTGGTCGAGCCGAAATCCGGCGGCGTGTCCTCTCCAGATGAGCCACCACATTCTCCGGGTGTCGTCACCCAGACGATCTACCGCGTCCTGATGCCGATCGAGCAGATCGTCGAGGATCAAGAGATGGGCCTGGTAATAGAAGAGGATCGCCCAGTCGAGAATCAGGTCGACAGTTGCTCTGTCGAGTTCTTCGCCCTGCTCGGCGGCGCTCAACAGCTCGTATGCGGACTCGAAGTGAGCTTCGGCTTCGATCAGCGCATAGCGGTCCACGGCCTTACGTCCCGCTGCCCTCAAATAATGAACTGCCTTGTCCAGGACGGCGCCCTCGGTGTAGTGATAGGCGAGGGTCTCGGTTACTTCCTCGAGACGGTCGGCGAATTGTGATTCGATCGCCGCTGCTGCGCGTGCATGGAGTTCCGTTCGTTCCGTCCTCAGCAGTCCCTCATATGCGACGTCTTGGGTGAGGGCGTGCTTGAAGAAGTACTCCAGATCGGCCTGATCCGTCCGTTCCCGGATGAGATCGGCGGTCTCCAGATCGGCCAGGCTCGGATCCAGCGTTTTTGTCGTTGTGGCAACACGCCGAATAACCTCGTACAGGAAGTCGCGGCCGACAACCGAAGCCTCTCGCAGCACCCTGCGCCTGTCTCCCTCGAGACGATCGATGCGGGCGGCGATCACACCCCGAACGGACGTGGGGACATCGGCATCGATCAGAGAAGCTTCAACCCGCCACTCGCCACCCTCGTGAGAGAGGGTTCCGGTCTCGACGAGCGAGTTGATGATCTCCTCTACATAGAAGGGGTTCCCATCGGTCCGATCGACAACGAATTCGACTAGCTCTTTGGGGATCTCACCCTCCTCGAGCAACGACGAGATCATCTCACCCGACTGACGAGGTGACAGGGGAGCAAGTTGGATCTCTCTGAGGTTTGGGAGGGCCCCGTCGAACGACGGGCGATAGTTGGCAACTATCACCACCGGGCTCTCCAACGTGTTCAGCAGTTCTGTGAAGATCGCGATGGTTGAAGGATCCGCCCAGTGGAGATCCTGGAGGGCAAGCACGGTCGGAGCTCGTCTGCACAAGCCTTCGATAACGGTGGTCAGCGACTCCAGAAGACGGTCCTGGAAGGAGTCCTTGTCGAGTGCCGCGCCCGCCCGTTCGGGCAGGCCGTAGAGACGAACGAACGGATCCAACACACGATCCGCGTCTTCGACGAGCACTCCGATCTCGGAGTGCAGTTTCGACGCTATCGATGTCCGGGTGTCGTCCTCGCCGACGCCGACCGCGTTCGAGACGAGATCGACAAGTGCGGCGTACGGGATGTTCTCTCCGTAGGCGTAGGCCCGTCCTTCCAGCCATTGCACCTTGTCGGCTACACGAGAATGGAACTCATCAAGAAGGCGGGTCTTTCCGGATCCGGCTTCTGCGCGGAGCCCGATGACGCTTCCGTCGCCGTCCTGGACCTTCTCGACCGCCGCCATCAGGATGCCGAGTTCTTCGTGACGCCCGACGAAGTCCGCCTGCCGGCGGGATGCTCTGGTGCGCTCATGCTTGAGTCCGGCGACCCTCAAAACGGGGATCAGACCGGTCTTGCCCTTGAGGCCATGCGAGCCGTAGTCCGCTAGATCGAACACGTTGCCAACCAGGGACGCCGTCTCGGGACCGAGCAGAATCTCTCCAGTATCCGACAAGTCTTCGAGCCGCGCTGCCAGGTTGATGGTGTCGCCGAGCGGTCCCGTGTCGGCCGTGTCGAAAGCGCCAGAGCTGGTCACGACGACGCCGGTGTTGATCCCGGAGTGCATCTGGAGCGAACGACCGATCTTCTCCTCGTAGGCAGGGCTCAGCTCTTCGACAGCGGCATGGACCTCGAGCGTGGCGCGCACCGCCCTTTCGGCGTCATCTTCATGGGCTACCGGGTCTCCGAATACGGACATCACGGCGTCTCCCAGCAGCTTGTCGACCCGACCGGAGTAGCGCTCGATGATCTCGGTC
>JAYEGJ010000075.1:0-10860 GCA_034658975.1 Actinomycetota bacterium | reverse complement strand
TCTTCCCCGAGCTTCTCGAGTTCATCACATCAGGCCCGGTGGTGGCCATGGAATGGTCGGGGGAGTCAGCAGTTTCTGTTTGCCGCGGCCTGATGGGTGCGACCGACCCGAAGCAAGCCACACCAGGCACCATCCGTGGCGACTACGGGTTGATAGTGACCAACAATCTCGTCCACGGGTCTGACAGCTCCGAGAGTGCCGAACGAGAGCTGGGGATCTTTTTCGGCTGAACCCGTTGGTCTGGTGGGCCGGGAACCCTGCTGAGCGGGTTTGGTTGCACTCCAGAAGTCTCTATCGCACAAGCCTGAGCGGCCACCTACAATTCCGGAGTCCGCCCGGGAGCTTTCTCAGCAATGGCTGAAACCCTTTTCTCATTCGCAGGCCAGGACATGGCCATTGATCTCGGCACCGCCAACACGCTCGTGTACGTCCGCGGTAGCGGCATCGTGCTCAACGAGCCTTCCGTGGTCGCGATCAACTCCCAAAACAACAAGGCTTTGGCGGTCGGAATGGAAGCCAAGCGGATGATCGGCCGAACCCCGGCCCACATCACAGCGATCCGTCCTCTCCGCAGTGGCGTCATTGCCGACTTCGATATCACTGAGAAGATGCTCCGGTACTTCATACAGAAGGTGCACCGCCGCAAGTGGGCTCGTCCCCGCATTGTCGTGTGCGTCCCGTCGGGAATCACCCCGGTGGAGCGTCGTGCAGTCGAGGAGGCTGCCTATCACGCCGGTGCCCGCAGGGCCTACACGATCGAGGAGCCGATGGCCGCTGCCATAGGTTCAGGCCTGCCAATTGGCGAACCGTCCGGGTCGATGGTGGTCGACATCGGTGGTGGGACGACCGAGGTGGCGGTCATCTCGCTCGGCGGCATGGTCGTCTCCAGGTCCATCCGGATCGGCGGGGATGAACTCGACGTCGCCATCATCGATTGGATCAAGAAGGAGCACAACGTCCTGGTTGGAGAAAGGACGGCTGAGCAACTCAAGCTGGCGGTGGGGTCAGCGTGGCCTTACGCCGACGAACCGTCGGCTGAAGTCCGAGGGAGGGACCTCGTGACCGGATTGCCCAAGACAATCCTGCTGTCGAGCCCCGAGATCCGAGAAGCGATCGAGGAGCCGACCCAGGCAATTGTCGATGCGATCAAATTCACCCTCGACAAGACTCCGCCAGAACTGGCGGCCGACATCGTTGAGCGTGGAATCGTGCTCACTGGAGGAGGAGCATTATTGGTTGGGTTGGACCATCGTCTGGCCCACGAGACGGGGATGCCCATCGTGACAGCAGCGAGGCCGCTGCAGTCGGTGGTGCTTGGCTCGGGTAAATGCCTGGAGGATTTCGACACACTGCAAAACGTGCTCGCGTCGTCTGCAAGGCCATGATCCCCGACCACCGTCTCCGCCAATGCTGAACCAGGAGCCGCGGGGTAGAACCCTTCCTGTACTGATCAGCCTCATCGTCGTCGGTGTATTGCTCATGACCTTCGATGTTCGGTCCCAGGGCGAAGGGGTGGTCGCAGCCGTCCGCACTGGAACGCAGACATTGATCGCGCCACTCCAGAAGGCGGCTTCCTATGTGGTGAACCCGGTTACCGACATGATCGACTCGCTTTCGAATGTCACCAACCTTCGAGAGGAGAACGCAATCCTTCGCGGTGAACTCGCTGATTCAAAGGCTGCTCTGATCGCGGTACAGGACCAGCTCGCCCGACTCGAGTTCTTCGAGCAGCTCTATGAGATGGAGTCCGCCGGTGATGACATCGGTCGAACCGTCGCCAATGTGATCGGTCGTCCCGACGCCTTCGACGCAGCGCTCATCATTGACAAGGGGACCTCCGACGGGCTCCTCGTCGGTCAGCCGGTTGTCGACACCAACGGCTACGCGGTTGGTATCGTCAAGAGCGTTACCAGAGGAAGTGCAACGATCGTGCCGATCACTGCGGACCGACAGGCACTTACGGTGATAGTGGGGGATCAGGTCGGGTCGCTGCTCTCGCAGGTGGTCAGCAGCCTGATGCGTCTCGAAATCCTCGACGCCAGGGAACCGGTCCTCGCCGGAGAGCGGGTCGTCACTTCCGCTCAATCTGTGAGTTTCCCCGCCGGCGTGCCGGTGGGCCTGATTGCCGAGGATGCAGCACCGATTATCGACACGCTGATCTCGACGGTCGAGCCGTTTGTGAATCCTGACACGCTTCGCCTCGTCGTCGTTCTCGCCTGGCCACCCGATCCGATTTCGATCATCGTCGATGACACGATTGTCCCCGAGCAGACCACGACCACGACCACGACCGAGGGTTCCACAACAACGTCGGGAGACGGCGGATGAGAATCCCGAAGAGTCTCGCGATCGCCACGATGCTCCTACTGGCTGTGGTCATACAGACGACCCTGTTCGGTCAGCTCAGGGTGGTTGCCCCTGATCTGGTGATGCTGGTGGTCATCCTGTTCGCGCTGACCCGGACCCGAGCCGAAATCGTTCTCGTGACCGCCTTTGGAGCGGGCCTTCTCGTGGACCTGATCGGTTCCTCCTTGCTCGGTCTACGCGCCATTGTCTTCACGGCTGTTGCCTACGCCGCCCTTCGTACGAAGGAGCGAGCTGGGATCGGCCGTTTCACCACTGCTATCTGGGTCGGAGCCCTCACTCTTCTCGGTGTCATCCTCCTGGTCCTCGTGGGCACGCTCTTCGGCCAGTCGAGCCTTCTCGGTCCGGACGTCGGTACCCGGTTGCTGGTGGTTCCTATTGCCAATCTGATCCTTGCCGCTGTCTTCGCACCTGTGGTCGTCCGGGTGATTGATGGCGACGCGACGGCACTCCGGTTCACATGAAGTTCGCGGTCCGTCTCAGCATCCTCGGTATCGCCTTCGTGGCGATGCTCTCCATCGTCGGTCTCCGCCTTTGGTTCGTGCAGGTCGCCGAGGGGCCGGCCATCGCCCTGGCGGCCGAGGAGCAGACCTGGATCGAGAAGACCGCGTATGCAGCTCGCGGCGACATCTTCGATGCCGAGGGCACCCTCCTCGCCACCAGTCGCATTGTTCCCGCTGTCGTGGTCGATCGAACCTTTGTGCAGCCGGAGGAGCGAGACGGACTGATCGCGACCCTCTCGGCCCTCCTCAGTATCAGCGTCGAAGAGTTGGAGCACATTTATGACGAGGCGGGTGTCAACGGCGACTTCCAGGTAACGACAGTGTCCAATGAGATGGCCTATCAGATCAATGAGATGCTGGATGAGTTGCCCGGTGTCGAGATTGCCAAGGTTCCAGAGAGGGTGTACCTCGCCGGCCCCACGCTCGCCCATGTCATCGGATACCTGGGCTTGCCAGGCGTGAACGAACTCGAAGCGGATCCGAGCCTTCCTCCCGACGTCCGCATTGGCCGTTTTGGTGTCGAGAGCTCGTATGAAGAGGACCTGCGCGGAACGAGCGGTACAGAGGAATATCGGGTGCGTCGCGGCGAGAAGATCGATGAGCGACCCGCCGTGCAGCCCGTTCCCGGCTACTCACTGATCCTCACCATCGATCTCGAACTCCAGGATCTCGTCGAGCTGGCCTTGGAGGACGGAATCGCTCTCTCCAACTCGGTCAAAGATGCGGACCGTGCCGCCGGCGGCGAAGTATTCGGTGTGACGAAGAAGGGGGCGATCGTTGTCCTCGACGCCAAGACCTTCGATGTGATGGCCCTTGCTGCCTTTCCCGATTTCGACCCGCAGCTGTTCGTGCCGAGTATCTCCGAAGAGACATTTGCCGATTTGATCGAGAGGGATGGGCTCTTCAACAGGGCCATCGGCGGGGCTTACCCACCGGCGTCAGCATTCAAGCCGATCACCTACACAGCAATTGAGGAGTTGAATCTACCCTTCCCAGCCGATCGAGATGATGTCGACCTCTCGAACCGGTTGGTCGACTGTGACGGCCGCTTCATCCTTCCGGAGCTGGCGGACGGCTCTTCCCAGGTGAAGCTCGACTGGTACAACGGACGGATCGACTTTGGGTGGATGGACATCCATGGTGCCCTTCAGTGGTCGTGCAACAAGTTCTTCTGGGCTGCCGGGCTTGGGACCTATCAGTCCTACGACGGGACGATCCGAGAGACAGTGCTTCAGGACTGGTCCATGGATCTCGGGTACGGATCGACCACCGGGGTCGATCTTGCCGGTGAAACAGGCGGTGTCGTGCCCAGCCGTGAGGAGTTTGAGCGTCGGGCCGAGATTCAGCGGGAGAATCCCGACGCAGGTTTGCTTCATCCCAGCCGACTCGAGGCCGAAGGGAACATTTGGCAGGGCGGCGATCTCATGGACTTCACCATCGGTCAGGGGGCGTTCACGGCCACGCCTCTCCAGCTTGCGGTGTCCTACGCATCGATAGTCAACGGCGGCAGGGTCTACGAGCCCAGGGTCGTTTCCCGAATCGTCGACTCCTCGGGTGATCTGGTTTCGACAGTCGACTCGCCACTGGTCCGCCGCGTCGACATCTCCGAGGAAACAAGACTCTCCCTACTGAGCGACCTCAACAGCGTCGTCACTTCGGGCACGGCCCGGGAGGCGTTCAAGGACTTCGGCGAGGGCCTGGCCCAGATCGGGGGAAAGACGGGAACCGGCCAGGTTTCGGCCAACAAGGACAACCACGCATGGTTTGTCGGGGTAGCACCGGTAAGCAACCCGCGGTACATCGTTGTGGTGCTCATCGAGGAAGGCGGATCCGGCGGCCGGATCGCTGCTCCGGTCGCACGGCACATCCTCCAGTACCTGGTGGGCAATGATCCGACTCCCATCGTCGAAGGGCAGGAGGCCGACTGATGACTCTTCTCACACGAGTCCGGGAGGTTGCGGTCGATCGACGCGGAAACAGCTCCGATCGCATCCTCTTCGGCACGATGCTGGCCCTATCGGGGTTCGGCCTTCTGATGATCTACTCGGCCACCCGCGACTCGGGGACGTTCTCAATGGAGCGCCAGATGATCTTCGTTGCCGCCGGGCTGATCATCTACCTGGTTGTTTCTCACATCGACTATCGCGAATACCGCAGCATGATTCCGCTCATCTCGGTCATCACGTTGTTGCTGCTGCTCGCGGTGTTTCTCTTCGAGCCGGTGAACAACGTGAACAGGTGGATTCCGCTTGGTTTCTTCAACCTCCAGCCGGCCGAGTTCGCCAAGGTCGTGGTAATAGTCATGCTGGCCAGCTTCCTGGCCGTTCCGGTGAGCGACCAGCTAATGCCAAGGATCTTGACCTGGAAAAAGGTGTTACAAGCCGGTGGTCTCGTGGCCGTCCCGGCGTTCTTGATCTACCGCCAGCCCGACCTGGGAACGACCCTCGTTTTCGCCTTCATCCTCTTCGCCATGCTCTTTGTCTCCGGTGCGACCTGGCGCCAACTGGTTGCCATCCTTGGAACCGTGGTGGCCGGTATCGTCGCCATCTTCCGATTCGGCCTCTTGAGCGAATACCAGCTCGACCGGGTGAGGGTTCTGCTCGACTCGTCAATCGACCCTCAAGGAATCGGGTACCAACTGCGTCAGTCGAAGAACGCCATCGGTTCCGGCCAGCTTTTCGGCAAGGGCCTGTTCCAGGAAGGCACGCTGACCGACTTCAACTATGTCCCGGAGCAAGAAACTGACTTCATCTTCACCGCTGTCGGTGAACAGCTTGGCCTCATCGGGGGCCTGCTCGTTATTGCCGCCTTCGCGGTCATCGTGTGGCGACTCCTTGTCATTGCCGCCAATGCCCGCGACCGGTTCGGTGCTCTCATCGCCGCCGGTGTGGCAGCGATGGTCACATTCCACGTCTTCATCAACATCGGCATGACGATTGGGATCATGCCCGTGACGGGGCTTCCTCTTCCTTTCCTCAGCCAGGGCGGCTCGTTCTACATGTCCATGGCCCTTGCCCTGGGCATCGCCAACTCGGTCTGGCTGATGAGAACGCCGGTGCCGGGCGAGAACCAACTGACCTGATTCTTTGGCGGCCGCCCCGGCCGACCAGCGTCTGTTCGGCTGATCCAGAGTCCGCATGCCGGAGAACTCCGAGGTAGTTCCCCGTGACTCGAAGACTCGAGCCCCAGGCGGCATGCAGCCGAAGTCAGCCGGCAATGAAGGGCTGCCGGTCGGCCGCAGCTACCCGCCTCGCCCCTCCGTCTCGCACAGGTGTCTCCGGCACTACGCTCGCTCTCCATGTACCGGAGGAGCAACGAGGGCTGGGTCGAGGTCATTTGTGGGCCCATGTTCTCGGGAAAGAGCGAAGAGCTCATCCGTCGGGTTACACGCTCGAAGATCGCTCGCATCCCGATCCAGGTCTTCAAACCGCGTTTAGACGATCGGTATGCCGAGGAGGAAGTGGTGTCACACTCGGCGTTGAAGATCGAAGCCACACCGGTCGAAGACTCGATTCAACTCCTGAAGGCGATTACCGACGTGACTCAGGTCATCGGCATCGACGAGGGCCAATTCTTCGATGACGGGCTGGTCGAGATAGTCGACAACCTGGCTGCCACCGGGAAGCAAGTGATCATCGCCGGGCTCGACACCGACTATCTGAGACGACCGTTCGAGCCGATTCCCTCGCTCTGCGACCGTGCGGAGTATGTGACGAAGATGCTGGCCGTGTGTCACAGGTGTGGCGGCCCCGGGATGTATACCCAGAGGACCGTGGCGTCGGACGACCTCGTCGTTCTGGGGGCAACGGACAGCTACGAGGCTCGTTGTCGCATGTGTTACAACCCCGATGAGCCTGAACAGCCTTCGTTGGGATTGGGTTAGCCCAACTAGCACCGTCTGTTAGCCTCTGGTTGTCCATCGGACGCCGGTAATTCTTCTTCTCGGAGCGTCATCACCATGACCGCCGACTGCGTTCTCGCCCTTTACCTGGGAGTGAGCGTTCACGAATCCAGCCCAATGCTCGACGGTGAGCCGGGCACGCGTACGACGACAACAGACTTCACAGGTCGGCCTCCCGTCAGGAATTGGAGGCAAACGACCGTTAGACAACCGAATTTCCATAGGAGACAGATCGCATGGCTCTATTCCGCAAGAAGAGCCCCGAAATCGTCCGCAGGTCCTCATCGGGGGGCACCGTTGAGGAGCGAAAAACCCTTAGGGTAAAGGGTCAAAAGGTAGAGGTCAGTCGTGTAGTAGCGCCTGCACCGCAGAAGCCCAAGCAGAAAACACAACGGCGCAACAAGTCACAATCCAAGGGGAAGTACAAGTCGCGCAACGGGTTGGAGACATCCCGGACCCGTTCTCGCCGTCCGATGGACGACGAGATCATTCTCCCCACCGAGTCTGCCCGCAAACAGATGCTGATCAGCGTTAGCAACCATCAGACGCAGATCGTCATTCTCGAAGGACCCGTGCTGGTCGAGCATTACGTGGCTCGCGAGGACTCGGGCTCTGTAGCCGGGAACATCTATCTGGCGAAAGCGCGCAATATTCTGCCCGGGATGGAGGCCGCTTTCCTCGATTTCGGGGCCTCGAAGAACGGTGTCCTCTACGCATCCGACGTCGCTTCTTCCGGGAAAGGCCGCAACAGTCGCCGAATCGAGCAGGTTCTCAAGGAGACCGACGAGGTTCTGGTGCAGGTCACCAAGGACGCCATGGGAGCAAAAGGTGCCCGTTTGACCGGCATGCCGTCGCTGCCCGGTCGTTATCTCGTGCTCGTGCCCGATTCGGACAGTGTGGGAATCAGCCGTCGTCTTCCCGACGAGGATCGGACGCGGCTGCGTGAGGTGATCAACAAGGTCCGGCCCACCGGCTTTGGCGTGATCGTCCGTACCGCCGCGCTCCATGCCTCTGCCGAAGAACTCGCCGCCGATATCTCCCGGCTTCTCAAGGAGTGGGAAAGGATCCAGACCGAGGTGGCTCATGGCGGGGCCCCCCGGCTGATACATGAAGAGCCGGAACTGCTCATCAAGGTCATCAGAGAGCACTTCACCGCTGACTTCCGAAAGCTTCTGATCGACGATCGGCGTGCCCACGACACCGTTCTCGGATATCTGCAGGCGACCGCCCCCGACCTCGTGTCCAAGGTGGCGTCATATGAGGATTCCATTCCGCTTTTCGATCGGTACCACGTTGACGATCAGCTCAAGAAGGCTCTCGACCGCAAGGTGTTTCTTCCCTCTGGCGGCCACCTGGTCATCGATCGGACCGAGGCCCTTACCGTTATCGACGTGAACACCGGCAAGTTCGTCGGGTCGAGCACGCTCGAGGACACCGTGCTTCAGAACAACCTCGAAGCTGCAGAGGAGATCGGACGCCAGCTCCGGTTGCGCGATATCGGCGGGATCATCGTTATCGACTTCATCGACATGGAAACCATCGACAACCAGCAGAAGGTTCTACGGCGTCTCAAGGAAACCCTGGCGAAGGACAAGACCCGGACCCAGGTGTTCGAGGTGTCCCATCTCGGGCTTGTGGAGATGACCCGGAAGAACGTTTCCGCCGGCCTCCTCGAGCAGTTCTCGCACAAGTGCGAGCATTGTGCTGGGCGTGGAGTGATCGTCGATGAGAGCTTCCGGGCTCAGACTGCGGTTGTGGAGACGGCGTCGGCCGAGGCGGAGGCCTGAAATCGGCTTTGCGCAAAGGCGCAGAACCGGTACCATTTAGCCCGATTCCCCCCTTCCCGAAGAGGTTTTTCCATGTACGCCATCATCCGCACCGGCGGTAAGCAGGCCAAGGTGCACTCCGGTGACGTGATCGACATCGAACGTGTGAACACCGACGATGGGGAGCTTTCCTTTGCCCCCTTGCTCGTTGTCGACGACTCCGGCACCGCGGTGTCCGATCGCGGCACGCTGTCGAAGGCCAGTGTCACTGCCAAGGTGGTCGGTGATTCATCCGGCCCGAAGATCGACATCTTCAAGTACAAGAACAAGACCGGCTACCGACGCCGGCAGGGTCACCGTCAGAAGTACACCCGAATCGAGATCACCGGGATCAACCTTCCAGGCGGCCCGGCAAAGAAGGCTGCGAAGAAGGCAGAGCCAGCGGCCTCGGAAGAGGAGTAGACGATGTCAAAGACAAAGGCCGGCGGTTCTTCGAAGAACGGCCGCGATTCACACGCACAGCGACTCGGGACCAAGGTGTTTGACGGGGAGTTCGTCAACGCCGGAGCAATCCTCGTTCGCCAGCGGGGCACCCGCATCCACCCGGGTGAGAACGTGGGCAAGGGCAGCGACGACACCCTCTTCGCCACATCACCGGGAACCGTCAAGTACGGGGTCCGCAAAAACCGCCGCCTCGTCTCGGTCAACCCCGAGTAGCCCGCTGATCTGGTGGGCCAAGAGCCCTGCTCAGCAGGGTTGGCGGCACATTGGATCCTGCACACCATTTGATGGGCCGTAGACCGTGCTCAGCAGGATTGGGTGCACACTGGATTAGGTTCGTTTCGTGTCCTTTGTAGACCAGGTCCGCGTCAGCCTCCGCGCCGGTAATGGTGGTGCGGGGGTTGTTTCGTTTGTGAGGGCCAAGGGCAAGCCCAAAGGCAGGCCCATTGGCGGCAACGGAGGAGCGGGGGGCTCGGTGATTCTGCGGGCCGATCCGTCCGTGGCGACCCTGCTTCGGTACCAGCGAAACCCCCACCACTCCGCCGGTCACGGCACCCATGGCGAGGGGGAAACCCGTCACGGCAAGCGTGGTGAGGATGTTGTTCTCCCCGTCCCCTTGGGCACCGTCGTCACGGATGAAGACGGCGTTGTGCTCGCTGATCTCGTCGGTGAAGGCGAGGAGGTGGTCGCTCTTCGCGGCGGCCGCGGAGGCCTGGGAAATGCGGCCTTCGTCAGCCCAGCGAACAGGGCCCCCGGCGTGGCAGAGCAGGGGGAGTACGGGGGGGAGGCGTGGTTCACCCTCGAACTGAAACTGCTGGCCGATGCTGCGCTGATCGGGTTTCCCAACGCCGGCAAGTCGACCTTCATCTCGCGTGTCTCGGCGGCCAAGCCAAAGATCGCCGACTACCCGTTCACCACCTTGGAGCCCAACCTTGGCGTGGTCAGTTTCGATGGCCGGGAGTTCGTTCTCGCCGACATTCCGGGCCTGATCGAGGGAGCAGCGGAGGGCAAGGGGTTGGGCCACGAGTTTCTTCGCCACACCGAGCGAGCCAGCGTCCTGGTCATCTTGCTGGATCCTGCAGAGACACAAACCGAAACGCCGGAGAAACAACTCGAGATCCTGTCACGAGAGATCAGGAGCTACTCGATGGAGCTGTCAGAAAGACCCCGCCTCGTCCTCGTCAACAAGGCGGACACCTTCGACGTGTCCGACGTTGTGGCGTCCACCGGAGCTTTCCCGGTGTCGGCTCTCACCGGCGACGGTTTGAGCTCGGCACTCCACGCGACGGCCGACCTCGTTGATCAGGTCGAGAGAGAAGCACCGGAGAGGAAGGGGTACGTCCTGCACCGCCCTCTCGGACCGACGTTCACCATCGTGCGAGAAGAGGGGGCATGGCGAGTATCCGGGCGTGCGGCCGAACGCGCTGTCCGCTTCGCTGATCTCACTATGGCGGAGGCCGCGGACATGGCGTCGAGACGCCTGGCGCGCCTCGGTGTAGATGACGCGCTGACTAACGCGGGGGCGTTGGAGGGTGATGAGGTTCGAATCGGTGACCTCGCCTTCGAATTCACCCTGGACTTCGAGGAGGAATAGCGTTCTGGGTAGGTTTTTCCACGCCAGGCGTGGAAAAACCTACCCAGAACGGTGAAAGAGAGGTCTATCGCTTCCAGAGGTCCTTGGTGAACAGCACCAGGACCGGAAAGATCTCGAGACGGCCGACGATCATCAGGCTGGAGAGAAGCCATTTTGCCGCGTCGGGGAGACCGGCGTAGTTGCCAGTCGGGCCAACCTCGCCGAGACCGGGACCGATGTTCCCGATCGAGG